>VSKZ01000034.1 GCA_008364125.1 Candidatus Thioglobus sp.
CCGAGGAATTATTGGCATTAAAACGCAAAGGTTTCTCTGATGCACACTTAGCAGAATTGTGCAATTGTAGTGAATCTTCGGTGCGTGAGCGTCGCCGTGCTTTGAATATCAAACCAGTTTTCAAGCGGGTTGACAGTTGCGCCGCCGAGTTTGACACTCAAATCGCATATTTATATTCAACCTATCAGCAGCAATGCGAGGCAAATCCAAGCACTAACAAAAAAATTATGATTTTGGGCGGCGGGCCAAATCGTATCGGACAGGGTATTGAATTTGATTATTGCTGTGTTCACGCATCAAAAGCTCTGCGTGCTGATGGCTATGAAACCATTATGGTCAATTGCAATCCAGAGACTGTTTCCACCGATTATGATGTTTCCGACCGCCTGTATTTTGAGCCGCTAACACTTGAAGATGTGTTGTGCGTTATTGAAGTTGAAAAGCCGCAAGGAATTATCGTGCATTATGGCGGACAAACACCGCTGAAACTGGCTGATGCTTTACAAAAAAGTGGTGCTAATATTATCGGCACTTCGCCTGATGCGATTGATTTGGCAGAAGACCGCGAGCGTTTTTCCAAATTGCTACAAGAGTTGAATTTAAAACAGCCACTCAACGGCACAGCCCGTTCGCTTACGCAAGCGCAAGATATCGCTGATGGTATCGGTTTTCCACTGGTGGTGCGTCCATCTTATGTGCTCGGCGGGCGGGCAATGGAAATCGTTTACAATAAAGAAAGTTTAGAACAATATATGCATACAGCAGTGCAGGTTTCCAATGATTCTCCGGTGTTGCTGGATTCATTTCTTGACCACGCAATTGAGGTTGATATTGATGTAATTTGTGATGGTAAAGATGTGGTCATCGGCGGCATTATGCAACATATTGAACAGGCTGGAATTCACTCTGGCGACTCTGCTTGCTCGCTGCCGCCATATTCTTTGCCCAACGATGTTTTGGACGAAATGCGCGTTCAAGTAATTGCCATGGCAAAAGCACTAAATGTGGTGGGTTTGATGAATACGCAAATGGCTTATCAGGACGGCGAAATTTATATTATTGAGGTCAATCCGCGCGCCTCTCGCACTGTGCCATTTGTTTCAAAAGCGATTGGCGTGCCGCTGGCAAACATTGCTGCAAGGGTGATGGCAGGCAAAACTTTGAAGCAATTAAACTTCACAAAAGAGGTTATTCCTAAACATTTTAGCGTCAAAGAGGCAGTGTTTCCATTTAACAAATTTCTCGGTGTTGATCCAATTTTAGGTCCAGAAATGCGCTCAACTGGCGAAGTGATGGGCATCGGTGAAGATTTTGCTCGTGCTTTTGACAAAGCTCAACTTGCCGCTGGAAGTCGTGCCCCAACAAAGGGCAGAGTATTTGTCAGCTTGCGTAAAGCAGACCGAGGCGATTTGTCAAAGCTCGGAGCACGCTTAGTCAAACAAGGTTTCACTCTCAGCTCAACTCGCAGCAACAAAGAGATTTTGACTGATGCAGGCTTGGAATGCGAAACCATCAACAAAGTCTCCGAAGGCTCGCCGCACATCGTTGATAAGATTAAAAATGATGAGATTGATTTAATCATCAACTCCACTGAAGACACGCAAGGCGCAGAAGATGCCGCCGAAATTCGCTGTCAGGCATTGGTGCACAAAGTGCCGTTCACCACCACAGTAGCAGCGGCTTTTGCGATGTTGGATGGTTTAAACACACATGACAAAACCACCGTAAGAACGGTGCAATCACTCAATAATTAGGAGCAAATATGGGCAATATTCCAATGACTATCAAAGGCGCTGAAGCCTTGGAAGTAGAATTATTAAGATTAAAAGATATCGAGCGCCCGCGCATTGTTGAAGAAATTGCCACTGCCAGAGCTCATGGCGATCTGAAAGAAAACGCCGAATACCATGCTGCCAAAGAGGAACAGGGATTTATTGAAGGGCGTATTAAAGAAATCCAAGCAAAACTTTCGCATATGCAAATTATCGATGTCAGCAAACTCAAACAAGACGGCCGCTGCGTTTTCGGCACGACAATAACGCTAATGAACCTCGCAGACGAGCGCGAAATCAGCTATCAAATTGTCGGCGAAGACGAAGCCGATATTGATCTTAAAAAAATATCCTGTCACTCCCCAATCGCCAGCGCCCTGCTCGGCTCAGAAGAAGGCGATGAGGTAGTCGTCAAAGCCCCTCAGGGCGATATTTCCTATGAGATTTTGGAAGTGCAATATATTTAATTATCAACAGCTTCTATTTTTGATGGGCTTTGATAGCCTTTTGGGAGTAGATTTCCGCGTTTGGCACGGGAGCTGATATAGTTTGTTAGGTCTTGGAATTTGATGGTTAAATGACGCTTGCCTGCGGTTATTTTGAGTTTTTGAGTGGTTGATAGGGCGCAGGCGCTAACGACAAATTCTTCTCCAGATTTGGCTGATTTTGGTGGGATTTGAATCAACTTATTGCCTTTGCCTTTTGCTAAAATTGGCAGCTCGTAAATCGGAAAAACCAAAAGCCTGCCACTGTTTGTGGTGATGGCAAGTAGTTGATTTTGCGTATCATCAATCTTGACAATTTTCATCACTTTGGCATTATTTGCCAATGATAACAATGCTTTACCGGCTTTTTTCTTAGATAATAAATCACCGATAGTAGCAACAAAACCGTATCCTAAACTTGATGATAGCAATATATTTTGCCCCTCATCGCCCATAATTACATCAATAAATTCTGCTCCTGCTGGTGGTGAAAACCTGCCTGTAAGTGGGTCGCCCTGCCCTCTGGCACTTGGCAAAGAGTTGGCACTCAGCGAATAAGAGCGACCTGTTGAATCTAAGAAAAAAGCGTTTTTGTTGCTGCGTCCTTTGGCACAAGTTAAATATTTGTCGCCTGATTTATAATTCAAACTATGGGTATCAATATCATGCCCTTTGGCGCTACGAACCCAGCCTTTGTCACTCAGCACTACCGTTACATTTTCTGCCGGCATCAAAGCGTCTTCGCTAAATGCTTTGGACTGCTCTGATACTGGTTTGATGCTTGAACGCCTTGCATCTCCAAACTCTTTGACAATGGCTTTGAGCTCGTTTTTGATGTAGGTTTTGAGCCTAGAATCACTTGATAATAGCAGCTCTAATTTGTCTTTTTCGGCTGCCAACTCTTGTTGCTCTGCTTGGATTTTCACCTCTTCTAACTTGGCAAGATGGCGCAGTTTTAACTCCAAAATCGCCTCGGCTTGCTCATTGCTGATTTTGAAGCGTTGCATCAATACTGGCTTGGGTTTGTCCTCGGTGCGGATAATCTTAATCACCTCATCAATATTCAAAAAAGCAATCAGCAAACCTTCCAAAATATGCAGTCTTGATAGGATTTTATTCAGCCGATAATTGAGGCGTTTACTTACTAATTGGGTGCGATAATTCAACCATTCTTTTAGCATCGGCAATAGCGGTTTGACTTGCGGTTTGCCGTTTAAACCGATGACATTCATATTAACTCGGTAGCTTTTTTCCAAGTCGGTGGTGGCAAATAAATGCGACATCAGCGCATCGCCATCAACACGATTTGAGCGCAAAATAATTACAATTCTGGTGGGATTTTCGTGGTCTGATTCATCGCGAATATCTTCTACTAATGGCAATTTTTTCTTACGCATTTGGTCGGCAATTTGGCTTATTACTTTTGAGCCAGAGGTTTGATATGGCAAGGTTTCAACCACAATTTCGCCTTTTTCTTTTTTATAAGTAGCACGCATTTTGACGCTGCCATTGCCAGTTGCGTAAATTTGCCTGATGTCTGCCGCACTGGAAATAATATCCGCTGCTGTTGGATAATCTGGCGCTGGTAGGATTTGCATAATTTCGTCCAATTCGGCGCTCGGCTTATCCAACAATTTAATGCAAGCGTTCACCACCTCACTCAAATTATGCGGCGGCACATCAGTTGCCATACCAACCGCAATTCCAGATGTGCCATTGAGCAATAAATTTGGCACTTGTGCTGGTAGATTTTGCGGTTCTTGCAACGATCCATCAAAGTTATCGGCCCAATTAACTGTGCCTTGATTTATTTCTGCAAGCAGTAAATCGGCATATTTTGAAAGCTTACTTTCGGTATAACGCATCGCCGCAAATGACTTCGGATCGTCAGGTGCGCCCCAATTTCCTTGCCCGTCAATAAAAGGATAACGATAGGAAAACGGCTGTGCCATCAACACCATTGCCTCGTAGCAAGCGCTGTCGCCGTGAGGGTGAAATTTTCCCAAAACATCGCCAACAGTGCGAGCAGATTTTTTGAATTTGGCAGTTGATTTGAGCCCTAATTCGCTCATAGCATAAATAATTCGCCTTTGCACCGGCTTCAATCCATCGCCGACAAACGGCAAAGCGCGATCAAGAATTACATACATTGAATAGTCAAGATAGGCGCGTTCGCTAAATTCGGCAACGCTTTGTTGTTCAAAACCTATTTGGCTCATTTTTTTCCTATTAGATGTGTAAAAGTTCGGATTATTTTAACTTAAATCCTCAAACTCTTTGGTGCTAATGCACGAACAAAATAAATTTCTATCGCCATGCACATTGTCAATCCGCTTAACTGGTGGAAAATATTTATTCGCAAATAGTGATTGCACGGGGTATAACGCCTCAATTCTGCTGTAAGGATGATTCCAATCTCCTGCCAATTCCAAGGCAGTATGCGGGGCGTTTTTTAGTGGGTTGTTGGCAGTGTCCCATTCGCCGGAAATCACCTTTTGGATTTCATTATAAATACTAATCATAGCGGTGATAAACCTGTCAATTTCGCGTTTTGATTCACTCTCAGTTGGCTCAATCATCAGTGTTCCAGCGACTGGAAATGACATAGTTGGCGAATGAAAACCATAGTCCATAAGGCGTTTAGCAATGTCTTCTTCGCTAATCCCGCTTTCGGCTTTTAAAGGGCGAATATCAATAATGCATTCGTGCGCCACCATCCCCTGATTGCCTCGATAAAGAATTGGAAAATAATCTTTTAATTCATCAGCAATATAATTGGCGCTGACAATTGCCACCTCTGTTGAACGCTGCATACCTTGCTTTCCGAGCAATTTGATATACGCCCACGAAATCGGCAAAATTGACGCTGAACCAAACATTGCTGCCGATACTGCGTTGGAATTTTGCTTCAATGGGTCGCCCGGCAAAAACTCTGCTAAGTGCGATTTAACTCCTATTGGCCCCATTCCCGGGCCGCCACCGCCATGTGGAATAGCAAAAGTTTTGTGCAAGTTGATATGCGAAACATCAGCACCAAAATCGCCCATACGAGTGATTCCCACCATAGCATTTAGATTAGCGCCGTCCAAATAAACCTGCCCCCCTTGGGAGTGAATAATATCGCAAATATTTTTAATTTCAACTTCAAAAACGCCGTGAGTTGAAGGGTAAGTTACCATAATCGCTGCCAGCTCGTTTGCGTGTTTTTCTGCCTTTGTTTGCAAATCACCAACATCAATATTGCCAGATTTATCGCATTTCACAATCACCACTTTCATCCCTGCCATCACTGCACTGGCAGGGTTTGTGCCGTGTGCTGATGATGGAATTAGGCAAATATTGCGTTGTTGTTCATTGCGAGATTGATGATAAGCCCGAATCGCAAGCAGCCCTGCAAACTCGCCCTGTGAGCCAGCATTTGGCTGCAAACAAACAGCATCATAACCAGTTATTTGCACCAACGCCTGTTGTAAATCTTGGAACAATTGCTGATAACCAAGCGTTTGCGCAGCAGGCGCATAAGGGTGTAAATTGGCAAAACCAGGAAGCGAAATCGGATACATTTGCGTAGCAGCATTGAGTTTCATTGTGCAAGAACCGAGCGCTATCATTGAATGATTGAGAGTAATATCTTTGTTTTCCAAACGCTTCAAATAGCGCATCATTTCCGTTTCTGAGTGATACAAACTAAAAACTGGATGGGTTAAATAGTCCGATTTTCTAAGCATATCATCAGCGATATTTACCTTGCTACTACCAAGATTGTTGATGGAAAAAACCGCCAGCAGCTCGGATAATTCATCAGCAGTTGTGGCTTCATCAACAGTAATTGTCAGCTGATTATCGCTCAATAAACGCAGGTTAATATTCTGCTTTTGTGCCTTTTTAAACAACGATTTTGCCTCATTAGTGTTGATACTGATGGTGTCAAAAAATTGCTTATTTAGCAATTCAAAACCTGCATCTTGAAGACTATTTGCCAAAGATGTTGCCGTTAAATGCACCTTAGTTGCGATGGATTTAAGACCCTTTCTGCCGTGATAAATGCCATAAGCCGCCGCCAATACTGCTAGCAAAACTTGCGCTGTGCAAATGTTACTGGTCGCCTTATCACGGCGAATATGCTGCTCGCGAGTTTGCAAACTCATCCGCATTGCCGGATTGCCAAACGCATCTTTAGACACGCCAATAATACGCCCCGGAACCATTCTTTTATATTCATCAACAGTCGCCAAAAACGCCGCATGCGGACCACCAAAACCCATCGGCACACCAAACCGCTGCGAGCTGCCGATGGCAATATCGCCGCCCATTTCGGCTGGATTTTTCAGCAAAGTCAGCGCCAAAATATCGCAAGCAATAATCGTCAAAACCCCTTGTTTTTTAGCATTAGCAATATCGGCACTCAAATCACGAACCTCGCCATTTGTGCCCGGCGATTGCATCAGCGCCGCAAAACAATCTTTAAAATCGCTACTTTGAATATTTTCAATCAAAATTTCAATTCCCAGCGGTTTTGCCCGAGTTTGCAAAATGGTGATAGTCTGCGGATGAGTATTACTATCAATTAAAAACTTATTAGATTTATTGCCACGATTAGCCCGTTTTGCCATCATCATCGCCTCAGCAGCAGCAGTCGGCTCGTCCAGCAGCGAGGCGTTAGCAATATCCATCCCCGTCAAATCCATAATCATCTGTTGAAAATTGAGCAACATTTCCAAACGACCCTGAGAAATCTCTGCCTGATATGGGGTGTAAGCCGTGTACCAGCCAGGGTTTTCCAAAATATTGCGACGAATAACGCTGGGCATCAAAGTGCCATAATAACCTTGCCCAATAAAGTTGCTGGCAAGCGTATTTTGCCCCGCAAGTTTGCTCGCCAGCGCCAAAGTATCGCGCTCACTGATCCCCTCGTCAATATCCATAAGATTGCCAAACAAAATGCTCTCAGGCACGGTTTTTGCCACCACGCTATCAACCGATTTATGCCCAATTGCCTTCAACATTGCCTCAATATCTGCCGCACTCGGACCAATATGTCTATCCAAAAAATCACTCATAAAATCACCTTTATCAACCCGGTGGCCAGCTGAGATTTCTGCCGCCTAAACAGTGTAAGTGGATGTGATAAACTGTTTGTCCGCCTTGCTCGTTGCAGTTCATAACCACGCGATAGCCGTCTTTTGCGAAGCCTAAATCTTGGGCAATTTTGCTGGCAGTCAGGCTGAGTTTGCCGATTAGGGCGGCATCTTTTGTGTCATTCAAAGTGTTAATATGTTTTTTAGGAATTACCAAAAAGTGTTGCGGAGCTTGCGCTGCAACATCAAAAAAGGCAAAAACATCTTCGTCTTCGTAGATTTTTTCAGCGGGAATATCACCAGCAATAATTTTACAAAATAGGCAATCTGACATAATTTATCCTTATCTATATTGACGCAAATACCACCAGCCGAACAGCTTTTTGGCAATGTGAAATAGGCGGCAACTCGGCAACAGCAAGCCCCCTTTTTCGCTGCGTGATACATACATACCTTTATTATTTGAATCAACTATACACATCAATTCAATTTTAAAAGTGTGACTGGCAGGCTGGTTTTCTAATGCTAATACTGCGTTTTTGGCAGCGGCAGCGGCTTGCAAATCTGCCATATGTGCTTGTTTTGGCATCCATTCTGGGCCCGGAAAAGAGCCTGAATCCCCTGCAACAAAAACATTTTTAATGGAAGTTTGGCAAAATTTATCCGCCTTAACAAGTCCGCCATCGCTGCGTTCTAATTCGCTGTTGTCAAACCACTGATTGCCTGTCATTCCGGGCATAAATAGGATTAAATCAGCAGCAAATTCTCCGCTTTCAGTGCTAACTTTGTCTTCGCTAAATTGCTTAATTTTAAAGCCCAGATGGGTTTTGATATTACGCTTTTTCATCTCTGATAACAAGCCGTCAACTGCCTTTTCTCCCAGCCTTGCACCCGGTTTTTTTGCGGGGGTAAAAAAGGTCAAGTTGAATTTATCACGCCTTTTTTCTTGGCGAAGTTGAGTGTCCAAACCAAACAAAAATTCAAACATCGGCCCGCCGCGCATCGCACTCGGCTCTTTGGGATTGCCGGCAAAACCAATGGCAATATTGCCGCCGTCCAGCGCCTTGATTTTGTCGCGGATTTGCTCGGCAGCAGCAAGTCCAGTGCAAGGGATAATGGCGTTTTCGATGCCCGGTAGTTTTTTGATAAAGCTGCCACCTGAAGCGATAATCAACACATCGTTAGCCACTTTTTCGCCGCCTTCAAGTAATACACTTCTGCCGTCATTTTCTAAGCCAACCACTGTATTTTTCAAGTGTTTAACCTTCATTCGCTTAAAAAAATTATCCAACGGAATGATAATATCTTTTGCGCTTGCCGCACCTGATGGCACCCAAATCAAGCTCGGCATATAAACCAATTTTGCCTGTGGCGAAATCAAGGTGATTGCTATTTGTTTATTTAACTTTCTCAGCGTCCTAACTGCGGTCAAACCTGCAAATCCTGCGCCTATAATGGTAATTTTCTTCATCTAAAAAATCTCAATTTCTTTGTTGCTGGCAGTTTCCATATTGGCAATAGCGCCAAAATGTTGCATCATTTGTTGCCACTCAGGCCTGCTTTCAAGCTGTTTTCTAAAATTTTGCTGCTGCGTTTTGCTTTGCCATTTCACCAAACAATACACCCGCCCATCCTCATCAATACCAGAATCACGAGAGATAAATCCATCGGCTTTGCAGATGTCTTCATCAATCTCTTTTGAGAGTTGCTTCCAGTTTTCCAGCTGGTTTTTATCATTCAATTCAAATGACATATTGATAAAATATTCACTCATTTTTGCCTCCAATATTTTACTAAAGTTTGCAAAATTATACTCTTATTCGCCTCAATTAATTTTCATTAAATGTCGTTGAGAGTTTTGATGTAATCATTATTTTCTTGCAAGTGTTGATAGCTGCCAAAATCAACAATCTTGCCTTTATCCATTAAATAAATAACATCACAATGCTTGATGGTATTGAGGCGATGAGCGATTAAAATAATCGTTTTTTGTTGAGAAAAATAATCCATTGTTTCAATAATGGCACGCTCAGTAATCCCGTCAAGTGCATTGGTCGCTTCATCAAAAATAATGATTTGAGCATTATGGTAGAGCGCTCGGGCAATGCCGATACGCTGGCGCTGACCGCCTGATAATTTCACCCCTCGCTCGCCGATGATGGTATTCACGCCGTGTGATAATTGCCCGATAAACTGAGTTAATTGGGCAAATTCAATACATTGTTCCAGCTTAATTGCATCTATATTTTGAGTTTCCACACCAAAAGCAATATTATCCTCAATGCTCATATCGCCTAGAAAAATATGCTGTGATACATAGCCAATATTCTGCTTCCAACCGCCAAGGTTTTGCTGACTAATCACTTGCCCATCAACCAATAGTTGCCCAGAATTTGGTGGCAATAAACCAGCCAATACATCAACCAAAGTGCTTTTTCCAGAGCCGGATTTTCCAATAATGGCAATGGTTTTATTTTTGTTAATACTTAGATTTATGTCAATTAAAGCTGGTTTGACAGCATTTGGATAACTAAAATTAATCTGCTTAAACTCTATGGATTGGTTAAATTCTATCTTGTTATCTTGGCATAAAACGCCCATATTTTTAGCCGCTAATAAATCATCTTTAACAGAATAAAAAGCAGCAATATTACTACGAATGGTTGATATATTTAGATAAATTCGCCCAAAAGAAGGTAATAATTTTAAAGTCGCAATCGCGTAAATACTTAATAATGGTATCGCTTGGACAAATAAATCGTTGTTACTAAAATAGAGAATGACTATCGGCAAGGTGATGAGAATCAATAACTCAATAATATATCTGGGCATCTGGGCTAAATGGTCATTAGCAATAACACTATTATGGCTGTTATCAACAGCATTATCAAAGCGCTTGGTAAAATAAGATTGTTTATTAAATAATAAAATATCCCGAATACTGTCCAAGCCTAAATGCGCCAGGCGAAAGCGTTTTTTGTTGTAGAAGCTAATTTTTTGCCCATTTATGCCCAGCCGACGATAAACCAAATAATAGATAAAACCATAACAAATACTGAATATTAGTATCAGCCACAAAGTAATCATAAAATTGATATTAACCAATGTTACTAATAAAAATAGCGACAATATCAATCTAACATTAATGGAAATTATTGGCATAATAACTGAGCGACTAAGGCGATATGATTCACTTTGTATCTTGGTAATCAAATGAGAGCTATTATGTTTGGTGTGATAAATCCACGATTGATTTAAATAATAATGATAAAGATTTTTAACAAAACTGGCACTCAATGTGTTTGCAAATATAATCGTGTATTTATTCACTAAAATTGCCACAATATTATTAACAATGATAGCAATGATGGACAAACCAGCCAATAAATTAATAACATCTTGGGGTTTTTCTGCGCTAAATAATTGATTAATTGGTTGCAAAATAGTCTGGATTTGCAGTGCTTCGGTATTAGTTACCGCAGTTATCAGTTGCCAGATTAGTAATAATGTGATGATTTCCAATAGCGACATTATTATCACCACTACTTGCAAAACAATGAAGTTCTTACGCTGTTTGGCATCCAGCAAATCTAATAATTGACTAATAAAATTCAAAATCTATCCTTTAATGATTGCGTTAAAGTTGTAAATATAGACTTTTTTACTGGATCTTTATAGCAAACAGGCTGGGTAAATATTTGCTCAAATCGATTGAAAATAGCCTGTTCATCGGCACTCTGACTGATGATATTATCAACAAAAATAGGCTCAGATAAATAGCGCTTGTATAAAATATCGTCATTATCAACCTCCTTAATATGCTCAATGACTTCATCAAAATTGTCATAATCGTGGCAGTTGATAAATGCTTTGCTATTAAAATCCTTATCAATCAAAGGGTTACCCCAATAAATAGGGATGCTATAAGCCAACAATGGAAATATTATTTTTTCGGTTGTATAACCCGGATAGGACTCATTTTCAAAAGCAATGCTAAATTTATATTGACTTAAAAAATCGGTTTTTTTATCCAATTTACTCACACAATATCCTAAGTTATTTAGCACTTTTCCGCCTGAATCTACTGGCTTGTAAGCACTTAATTGTTTGAAAAAATTAATTCTTGTTTTTG
>VSKZ01000035.1 GCA_008364125.1 Candidatus Thioglobus sp.
ATATCGGGATGGTTGTAGGTTTGCTGCCGGTTGTTGGCGTGCCTTTGCCGCTGATTAGTTACGGCGGCTCATCACTGATTACTCTGTTTGCAGGTTTTGGGATTATTATGTCAATTCGTAAACACAAAATGCCACTATACCTAACATGAAAATTGCGCTAATTACCTTATTGTTGGCAGCTTTAATCTCGTGTTCAACAGCGCCAACAACGCCGCCTCCAACAGTAAAAATTGCGAAGGCAACGAATTTTAAAGTTGTGCATAAATTTATTGACAAAATGGTGGCAAAACACGATTTTGACAAAAATAAATTGCTCAAAGATTTTGCCACAGTTGAGTTTAAAATCATTGGAAAAACTGCTAAAAAATCCAAAAAGAAAAAGTCTAAAAAAGTCAAGCAGCCGCCGATGAGCTGGGATAAATATAAAAAATTAACCATTACCGAAGAGCGCATTGAAAACGGCGTAAAATTCTGGCAAAACAATCTACAAACCTTGCTTCGAGCGGAAAAAACCTACAATGTGCCAGCCCAAATTATTGTTGCGATTTTAGGCATAGAAACTCGTTATGGCGCGAAAAAGGGAGAAAAACCAACCTTCAAAACTCTTACAATTCGTGCTTTCACTAATTATCGGCGCAAAAATTTTTATCGCAAAGAGTTGGAATCTTTTCTGTTGATGACGCGTGAAAACCAGATTCCGCCTTTATCCGTCAAAGGCTCGTATGCTGGGGCAATGGGATTTCCACAATTTATTGCCAGCTCTTATCGCCATTATGCTGTTGATTTTGATGGTGATGGCGTAGTTAATTTATTTTCAAGCACAGCGGACGCAATCGGCTCGATTGCTAATTATTTTGACAAACACCACTGGCACGATTTTGGTGAAATTGCCCGCCCTATTATTCTTACTGACAAAAAATTCAACTATGCCAAACGCTCTACATCTAAGCCAAAAATTAGCGCCAAAGACTGGCGCAACAAGGGTTTTGACATTGATAAAGATATAAACGACAAAACCAAATTAGCGTTTATCCGTCTGCCACAAAAAAAAATTGACGAAACTTGGCTAACTTTTTGGAATTTTTATGTGATAACCCGTTATAATCACGACAATAGATATGCAATGGCAGCTTACCATTTATCGGAAAAAATAAAGCAACAATTCAATTCAATCAACTAAAAAATATGCAATATAAATCACTTACTAAAAAAATAATCCTGCTTTTTGCAGCTGTTTCATTGAACGCTGGTGCTACCATTTTTATCACTCCAAAAGCTCCATCAATAGACGCCAAAGCTTATATAATTATTGACCACAACTCAGGCGTAGTAATTGCTGCAAACGAGAAAAACGCCAAACGAGCACCCGCAAGTTTGACTAAATTAATGACGGCTTATGTGGTTTTTCAGCTAATTGACGATGGTAGAGTTAGCCTAAAAGACGATGTTAAAATCAGTGAAAAAGCTTGGAAAACTGGCGGCTCAAAAAGCTTTATTGAAGTTGGCAAAACCGTCAAACTTGAAACCTTGCTAAAAGCTATGATTATCCAATCTGGCAACGATGCCGCAGTGGCACTATCAGAGCATATTGCCGGCACTGAGGGCACATTTGCCACTTATATGAATGAATATGCCAAGCAATTGGAAATGTTTAATTCCAACTTTGAAAACGCTTCTGGCTTGCCTAATGAAAAGCAACTTAGCACAGCGGCAGATATGGCAAAACTTGCCTCTGCCACTATTCGCGATTTTCCGCAATTCTACACTTGGTATTCACAAAAAGAATTTATCTACAACGATATCAAACAGCACAACCGCAACAAATTACTCTGGTCTGACCATACTGTTGATGGAATGAAAACAGGCTATACCAGAAAAGCCGGCTACAACCTTGTTGCCAGCGCCAAACGGGTTGACGATATGCGTCTGATTTCTGTGGTGCTTGGTTCAACAGGGGTGCAGGCGCGAAACTCCCAAACGCAAATCCTTTTAGATTACGGTTTCCGCTTTTTTGAAACCAAAAAAATTAACAAAATCAGCCAAAAAGTGCCTATTTCCGGCTCTACCAAACAGGCAATCAAAGTCGGCTTTAACAGCCCAAAAGCCATCACTTTGCCGCGTGGCAAATATCGCTTGTCAAAACAAGTAATTGAGCTAAACGACAATCTACAAGCGCCAATTAGCACGGGCAATAGCATCGGTAATTTTGTTGTCAAATTTGAAGGAAAAGACTTGGCAAGGCTGCCTATTATTGCACTTGAAGATGCACCTGAATCTGGCTTTTTCTCACGGATGCTGAATAAAATCGGCTTATAACAACGACCTAAATGGTTTATCTCAACGGTAATTTTATTGCAAAAAATCAATGCCGCATTTCGGTTATGGACAGAGGTTTTTTGTTTGGGGACGGCATTTACGAGGTTGTTTCTGTTTATCAAGGCAAAATATTTAGCTTAAATGAACACTTACAGCGCCTGCAAAAAAGCTTGGATTCGGTAAAAATTGCCAATCCGCACACACAAAAACAGTGGCTGGAAATATGCAACAAGCTATTGTCCTATGCCCCAAAAGGTGATTATAGTATTTATTTTCAAATCACTCGTGGCGTAGGTGCAGAAAGAAAACACGATTTTGAAACGCTAACTCCAACTGTTTATTTGCAACTTTCCAAGCTTGTGCTAAAAGGCAAAAAGTTACTCTCACAAGGTTTTAGCGCCATCACTCAGGAGGATATTCGCTGGCACAGATGCGACATCAAATCCACTTCGCTATTAGCAAACACGCTTTACGCTCAAAATGCCAAAGAAAATCAAGTAGAAGAGGTAATTTTGCAGCGCAATAATATCATCACCGAAGGTGCAACTTCCAATGTTTTTATCCTCAAAAACAACATACTACAAACCCATCCAACTGACAATAATATCCTTGCTGGAATCACCCGTGATTTGACCCTCAAAAGTGCCGATGCTTGCTCTCTTGAAATCAATGAATCTACCTTTAATAGAGATGATTTAATGAGTGCTGACGAGGTGTGGATTTCCAGTTCTACTCGTGAAATTATGCCGATTAACAAAATAGATTCTCAGGCAATCAATAATGGCAAAATTGGCAAGTATTGGAATTGCGTTTACGACCATTATCAGCAGCTAAAAAATGACTGACCAGCGCCTTGATTTACTCAAAAATTGGTTGCAGAATTTATTTGCCAGCGAAAATTTGGCGCTTAGTAGCGTTAATGATGATGCCAGTTTTCGGCGTTATTTTCGCTTAACTCACAGCGATGGCAATAGTTTTATCGCCGTAGATGCACCGCCAGAAAAAGAAAACAGCCGAACTTTTATCAAAATTGCCAAGCTGCTGCAATCCAATAATTTGTATGCCCCAAAAATCATTGAATCTGATTTGGAGCAAGGTTTTTTGCTGCTTGAAGATTTAGGCAACACAACTTTTTTGCAATCTGTGGACGGCAAGCGGATGAAATTGTATCAACAAGCCATTGATGAGTTAATCAAAATTCAAGCGATTGATTGCCAAAAAGCCAAGCTGTCAGCCTATGACGAGGAATTATTACAAACAGAAATGCAGCTTTTTTCCAATTGGTATTTGCCCAAAAATCACACTTATCATTCGCAACTTAGCCCTATTTTTGAGGCTCTTGTTGCCAATGCTTTGGGTTGCTCGCAGGTTTTTGTGCATCGAGATTATCATGGGCGAAATTTGATGATGGTTGCTGGAAAAATTGCTATTATTGATTTTCAAGATGCTTTGATTGGCGCTAATACTTACGATTTATGCTCGCTATTAAAGGATGCTTATTTGCAATTGGAGGATTTTGAGGTGCAAAAATTATTGCATTATTATTACGAAAAAGCCGGCATTAAAAGTGATTTTTCCAAGTTTGAAAAGCAATTTGAGCTGATGGGTTTGCAACGGCACTTAAAAATCCTTGGCATTTTCACCCGTCTATCAGTGCGTGATGGCAAACATCAATACCTTAAAGATATTCCTTTGGTCGAACAATATGTGCTGAAAATCGTAGGCAAATATCCGGAATTTTCCCTATTAAAAGAGCTTATATGCAAGCAATGATTTTAGCAGCCGGCAGAGGCAAAAGAATGATGCCGCTAACAAAAAACACCCCAAAACCGCTGCTCAAAGTCGGCGGCAAAACGCTGATTGAACGAGCCATAATCAATATAAAAGCAGCTGGAATTAGCGATATTATCATCAATACCGCATATCTTGGCGAGCAAATCAAGCAGCATTTAGGCAACGGAAATAGGCTGGGAGTGCGGATTCAATACAGCATCGAAAAAACCAGCTTAGAAACCGCAGGCGGCATCATTAAAGCCTTGCCACTATTGGGAAATGAGCCTTTTATCGTTGTCAATTCTGATGTGCTTTTCGACTTGGATTTGTCCACTATCCGGCTGCCTGAAAATTCACTTGCACACCTAATTTTGGTTGACAATCCTGCATACAAAACTAATGGCGATTTTTCCTTAAATGGCAAGCAAATCATCCCTGCGAAAAAACCAAATTACACTTTTTCTGGCATCGGCATTTACCATCCATATTTTTTCAAATTAGCGCCTCAAAATGAGCAAAAAATAGCGCTAATATCACTTTTTCAAATAGCAATAAAACAGCATAAATTAACCGGAGAATATTGCCAATTTGAGTGGCAAGACATCGGCACGCCCGAGCGCTTGGAGCTGGCAAATAAGTTAGTTACTAATTGAAAAATTATAAAAGTATAGCCGTTTAAATTGAAGTAAAATAATCGCTGATAGTGCTTGAAGTGCACCGACAATGAAAATTTGCAAACCCCGCCAGATCCGGAAGGAAGCAACGGTAGTATTTTTTTCAGGTGTTGGCTGTTATTTTGGGCGCTATCACTTCTAATTTAATGAATATAATATGAGCGAACCTTATCAAGTTTTAGCCCGCAAATACCGCCCTCGCAACTTTTCTGAGATGGTCGGACAAACGCATATCACTAAAACTTTGATTAACGCACTTGATGCTAATAATTTGCACCACGGCTTCCTTTTCACCGGAACTCGCGGCGTTGGTAAAACCACTATTGCAAGAATTTTTGCCAAATCTATCAACTGCGAACGCGGTATTAGTTCAAAACCTTGCGGCATTTGTCCGACTTGCGTAGAAATCGACAGTGGTCAGTCTATTGACCTTATCGAGCTTGATGCCGCCTCGCATACTGGCATTGATAATATGCGCGATATTTTGGAAAATGCGCAATATACTCCGAGCAAAAATCGCTATAAAATCTATTTAATTGACGAGGTTCATAGGCTATCAAAAAATAGCTTTGATGCCCTGCTCAAAACCCTTGAAGAGCCGCCAGAACACATAAAATTCCTGCTGGCAACTACCGACCCGCAAAAAATCCCTGTTACTGTTCTTTCTCGCTGTTTGCAATTTACCTTGCAAAAGCTGACAGATAAAGAAATCCTTGGGCAATTGAAGTTTATTATGGACGCCGAAGCTCACAAATACGAAGAAAGCGCCTTGGCACAAATCGCCAATTTTGGCAACGGTTCTATGCGCGATGCGCTGAGTTTATTAGACCAGTCAATCGCTTATGGCAACGGCAGCGTCAACCTTGAAGACATAAAAGCAATGCTTGGTTTGGTGCGTAGCGATGATATTCTAACTCTGACAAAACACTTGCTCAATCTGGACGCCGAAGCGGTGATTGGTTTTGTCAAAGAATTAGCCCATAAAGGCGAAAATCTCACTCGGGCGTTGCAAGATTTGAGCAGTTTATTTCATCAAATGGCAATTGTGAAAATCATTGATAATGCTGGCGTTGAAGCTGAAATCAAAACGCTTGCGGCGCAAATATCCAGCCAAGATTTGCAATTGTTTTATCATATTGCCATCGGCGGCAACAAAGATATTGCCTTAGCGCCGAGCGAGCAAATTGGCTTAGAAATGACGCTGCTGAGGATGCTTTCATTTCATTCAAAATCAGATTTTGAGCAAAAAAAAACTCCTGAAACTGCCAAAATAAAGCAAGTAGAAAAAACCGAACCAATCGCCCAAAAGCCAGCAAAATCAACTTTTAGCGTAAGTTCTCAATCTCAGTGGGAAGATTTAATCAACAGTATTAATTTCAATGTGCCAGTGCTATCGCTGCTAAAAAACACCATATTTTCAAGTTATGATAAGCAAATTTTGACCCTGAATTTAGACCAGCAATTTTCCAATATACTAACAGACAACGCCGAAAAATCTATTCAGAAAACTCTACAAGAAAATTTTGAAAATATTGGACTAAAAATCAACATAGGCGAATTAACAGAGCAAACTTTAGCGCAAAAAGAAACGCAGGCAAAAAAGCAAAAAACTACTGATTTACAGCAACAATTTTTGGCAGATTCTGGCGTGCAAAAATTGCAAGAAGCCTTTAATAGCAAGGTGGATATAAACTCAATTGAAGAAATAAAGGAGACATAAAATGCTCAAAGGTGGAATGACTGGTATGCTGAAAAAAGCCCAGCAAATGAAAGATAATATACAAAAAACGCAAAATGAAATCAAGCTGCTGACTGCTACCGGCAAGGCTGGCGGCGTTGTGCAAGTTAGTATTAATGGCGAACATCAGGTAACTGATATTCAAATTGATGCCGCGGCATTAGGGGATAAATCCTTGCTGGAAGATTTAATTTTAACTGCCATTAACGATGCAAACGGGCAAATTACTGATGCCTCTGCTGCCAAAATGAAGAGCGCAACCGGCGGTATAAATCTGCCGGGAATGAACCTGCCCTTTTAAAAAATTATGATTGAAACTTTAAACAAAGCATTTTGCGCCCTGCCAGGAGTTGGTAAAAAAACCGCACAACGCTTTGTTTATCACTTACTTGAGCGTAATCGTGATGGCGGATTTGAGCTTGCAAAAGCGTTGGTTGACGCTATGGAATTTGTCAAACATTGCTCATCCTGCCGCACTCTTAGCGAAAAAACTTTATGCGCTATTTGCAGCAATGACAAGCGTTCTGGCGCTAAATTGTGCATCGTTGAAACTCCAACTGACATTCACGCCATCGAGCAAAGTGGCGCTTATACAGGAAAATATTTTGTATTGAGCGGCTACCTATCGCCAATTGACGGCATCAGCGCCAAAGATTTAGGTTTGGAAGAATTGCAACAAAAATTACGCACAGAAAAAGTTGAGGAAATCATTCTTGCCACCAATGCCACAGTTGAAGGCGAAGTTACCGCCCATTACATCGGCAATATGGCAAAACAATTTAATGTCCGCATCACCCGCATTGCCCACGGCATTCCCATCGGCGGCGAGCTTGAATATGCCGACATCAATACCATCGCTCATGCCCTTTCTGGTCGCAAAGACTACGACTAAAACTATTTGGAAAGCAGCTCTATTTCATAGCCATCAGGGTCTTGCAAAAACGCCACAATCGTTGTCCCTGCGTTCATCGGTCCAGCTTCTCGAACAATTTTTGCGCCCATTTGTTTGGCGTTTTTTGTTGCCTGATAAACATCGTCAACATTGACGGCAATATGCCCAAAACCATTGCCAATCTGATAATCTCCCTGCTCCCAATTATAAGTCAATTCCAGTGCTGCTGCCTCTTTCTCAGGTGCATAACCCAAAAATGCCAATGTAAATTTGCCCTGCGGATAGTCTTTTTTGCGCAATAAATCCATCCCCAAAATTTTGGTATAAAACTCAATAGATTTATTCAAATCCGCAACCCGCAACATCGTATGCAAAATCCTCATTAATTCACTCCTTTTTTATTTTAGGTTATTATAATCGGGCTTATGACAAACGCACGCGCATATTGGCAGGAAATTTATAGCAGCAAAAATCCGCACAATCTGAGCTGGTATCAAAAACAATCCACAATTTCGCTACGCACGATTTTGAGTGTTAGCAAAAAACAAATTAGCCTCGTTTGCAAAATATCTATATTTGTAGGTATAATTACACAGTTTATCCGCCTTATAAGTTAATGGAAAAAACCTATAATCCTCAACAAATCGAAGCTCGTTATCGCTCGTCTTGGGAGGAACAAAATCTATTCTCTTCTGCTGCAAATTCCACCAACAAAAACGCCTATTGTATTATGCTACCGCCGCCGAATGTAACTGGCAGTTTGCATATGGGGCATGCTTTTCAACATACAATTATGGATGTGCTGACGCGTTATCATCGTGCTGGCGGCGAGCAAACGCTGTGGCAACCGGGAACTGACCATGCCGGAATTGCCACGCAAATGGTGGTTGAAAGGCAACTGGCAGCACAAAACATCAGCCGTGATGAGATTGGAAGAGAAAAGTTTTTGGAAAAAGTCTGGGATTGGAAAGCGCAATCTGGCGGCACAATCACCGCACAAATGCGGCGAATGGGCGCATCGGTTGATTGGCAAAAAGAGCGATTTACTATGGACGAAGGGCTGTCTGCTGCGGTGCGCAAGGCGTTTGTTGAATTGCATCAAGAGGGCTTGATTTATCGTGGCAAGCGTTTGGTCAACTGGGATCCGGTGTTACAAACAGCAGTTTCTGATTTGGAAGTAACGAATACCGAAGAAAACGGTTTTATGTTTTTTGTAAAATATCCATTTGCAGACGATGATGGCTATATGAAAATCGCTACAACACGCCCTGAGACTATCTTAGCGGATGGCGCTTTGGCAGTAAATCCGGCTGATGAGCGTTATAAAAAAATGGTTGGAAAATGGGTTAAAGTGCCGTTGACTGACAGGAAAATCCCGATTATTGCCGATGAATATGTGGATATGGAATTTGGCACTGGCTGCGTGAAAATCACCCCAGCACACGATTTTAACGACTGGGAAGTCGGCAAACGCCACGAAATGGAAATTATCAACTTATTTACTGCTGATGCAAAAATGGGCAAAAACGCGCCAAATGCTTACCAAGGTTTGGATAGATTTGCTGCCAGAAAACAGATTATCAAAGATTTGGACGCGCAAGGGCTTTTGATTGAAACCAAACCGCACAAACTAACTCCGCCTCGTGGCGACCGTTCTGGCACGATTTTAGAGCCTTATTTAACCGACCAATGGTTTGTGAAAGTTGCGCCATTAGCCGAGCCAGCAATTAATGCGGTGAAAAACGGCGATATTCGTTTTGTGCCAGAAAATTGGAACAAAACTTATTACAATTGGATGGAAAATATTCAAGACTGGTGCATTTCTCGGCAAATTTGGTGGGGGCATCGAATCCCCGCTTGGTATGATGAAAACGGCAATATTTTTGTGGCATACAGCTTGGAAGATGCACAAAAACAAGCTGGTGCTGGGGTTGTTTTAAAGCAAGATGATGATGTTTTAGACACTTGGTTTTCCTCGGCTTTGTGGCCATTTTCAACACTTGGATGGCCGGAAAAAACCGCTGATTTGGCGCGTTTTTATCCGACTGATGTTTTGGTAACTGGCTTTGATATTATCTTTTTTTGGGTAGCACGGATGATTATGTTTGGGCTCAAATTTACTGGTGAAATACCGTTTAAAGACATCTACATCACTGGGCTAATCAGGGACGGACAGGGGCAAAAAATGTCCAAATCCAAAGGCAATGTTTTAGACCCGATTGATTTGATTGACGGCATCAGTTTGGAAGATTTACTGATAAAAAGAACCGGCGGAATGATGCAGCCAAAAATGGCAGATAAAATCAAAAAACAAACCAAAAAAGAATTTGCCGATGGCATTCCTGCTTTTGGCACAGACGCTCTGCGCTTCACTTTCAGCGCCTTAGCATCATTCGGACGCGACATAAGATTTGAGTTAAAACGAATTGAAGGCTATCGCAATTTTTGTAACAAATTGTGGAATGCCTCGCGCTTTGTGCTGATGAATATCGATGGCAAAATTGACAATAATGCCAAATTATCTATCGCCGATGAGTGGATTTTGGCGCGATTACAAAAGGCAAAAAGCAAAGTTGAAAAGCACTTGCAAGACTATCGCTTAGATTTAATGAGCCAAGAATTATACGAATTTGTGTGGAGCGATTATTGCGGCTGGTATCTGGAATTTTCCAAACCGCTATTAGCAGATAAAGCCAGCAAAGCCGGCACTCAGGCTACTTTGGTAAAAGTTTTGGGCGAAATGATAATTATGCTACACCCTATTATTCCATTTATTACCGAAGAAATTTTCAGCCAATGTAATAATATTCTCGGTAAAAAATCTGCCAGTTTGATGAACGAACCTTATCCGCAAGTTGAGGCAAATCTGGCTACTACACAATCATTAAAGCAGATTAATTGGCTGCAAACTTTTATCAGTAGCATTCGCAAAATCCGTAGCGATATGAACATTGCGCCAAACAAACCGCTGAATTGTTTTGTGCAAAATTTCAATAAAACTGACGAGGAATATTTGGATAAAAACGCCAATATTCTCAGCAGTTTAGCAAAAATGCAAACTATTGAAAAACTGGGCGCTGACGAGCAGGCATGTGAATCTGTTACTGCTTTGGTCGGCAAAATGAAAATACTAATCCCTTTGGCTGGGCTGATTGACATCGAAGAAGAAATTAAGCGACTAAAAAAAGAAATCGACAAATTGAAAAAACAACAAACTATTTCCAACGCTAAATTAAGCAATGAAAAATTTGTCAATAGCGCCCCAGAGGCGATTGTTAAAGCAGAAAAACAGCGACTTACAACGGCAGAAAACGCCATCAACGATTTATCAAAACAACTAAAAAAAATAACTAAATTATGAAACTAAAATACCTCCTACCCACTATTTTATTGCTGAGTTCAATTGTCAGTGCCAAATCTTATGTTTATATTACCGACACAATTCCAATCCCTGTGCGCTCTTCAAACAAAATTCAAAACAAGCCATCCAATCTGCTTATGATGCTGGATTCTGGCACTAAATTGGAGCTTTTATCCAGCGAAAATGGCTGGACCAAAGTCAAATTTGAAAATACAATCGGCTGGGTTATTTCCCGCTATTTGACTTCTAATTTGCCAACAAAAATACAGTTAAAAGAACTTAGGCGCTACAACGATAGCAACAAATTTTTGCTTTCAAAACAAAACAAAAAAAACAAAAAACTAACCGCAAAGGTTCGAGATTTGAGCAAGAAAAACTCCGCTTTGCTGATTGAAAATGGCAAGTTTAAAGCAGAGAAAAAACACATTCAAAACACCTACAAAAACGCCTTGCAGCTTGAACACCACAATAAAAACTTGGAAAGCCAAATATTGCAGATGCGCTCAGAATTGCAATTATCACAAAATAGCAACAACATTGAGCAAGATTCCAGCCTTAGAAATTGGTTTATTGTTGGTGCTATTGTGCTGTTTTTAGGATTTTTAATGGGCTTTATTTTTACAAAAATCACAACTAATAAAAGGAGATTTTAATATGAATTTACTAAAAACTGCACTGACTT
>VSKZ01000036.1 GCA_008364125.1 Candidatus Thioglobus sp.
CCACTTTGCCATTGTTCTCCCCCTTTGGATTGTGGTTATTTGCAAAAAATAATCTAGCCAGCAGCCGCCTTTGACAGCCATAAAATCGCAAATTTAGACTTAGGACAAACAAATACAAAATATGAAATTGCTATCTTTTTTCCCATTTCTTGCTTGGTTCAAACTAATCAGCAAACAAAGCATCAAAGCAGATTTAATTGCAGGACTTACTGGCGCTGTTATCGTCCTGCCGCAGGGCGTTGCATTTGCCACAATTGCAGGATTGCCGCCAGAATACGGGCTTTATACCGCAATGGTTACCCCAATTATTGCCGCATTATTTGGCTCTTCATTTCATTTGGTATCAGGGCCAACAACGGCAATTTCCATCGTCATTTTCTCGGCAGTAAGTCATCACGCCACGCCCGGCACCCCAGAATTTATCTCCATTGCCCTCACAATGACTTTTCTTGCAGGTGTTTATCAGCTGGCTTTTGGGCTTGCTCGGCTCGGCGCATTGGTAAATTTTGTCTCGCATACGGTGGTTATCGGTTTTACCGCTGGGGCGGCGGTGCTGATTGCCACCAGCCAAATCAAACACATTTCTGGCATATTTGTGCCAAAAGGCGAGACTTTTATTCACACTTGGATGGATTTATTTTCTGGGCTATCAGCAGTCAATTTATACCTGCTTGCTATTGCCGCAATCACGCTTGGGGTGGCAATACTTTCCAAAAAAATCCTGCCAAAATCGCCGAATTTGCTTATCGGTATGATTGCTGGAAGTTTGGTGGCAATTTATTTTCAAAATTTCACCGACAACATCAAATTAATCGGCGAAATCCCAGCGCACCTGCCGCCTTTTTCAACGCCTAATTTTTCTCTTAGCACCATCAAAGATTTAACCTCAGAGGCTTTTGCCATCGCACTTTTAGGCTTAATTGAAGCAGTATCAATCAGCAGGGCAGTGGCAACAAAATCCAACCAGCGCATCAATTCTAACCAAGAATTTATCGGGCAAGGATTATCAAATATAGCGGGCAGCTTTTTTTCCAGTTATGCAGGCTCAGGCTCATTCACCCGCTCGGGAATCAATTATGAAGCCGGCGCAAAAACGCCGCTATCAGCAATATTCGCTGCCACCTCACTTATGGGAATTGTGCTATTAGTCGCCCCATTAACCGCCTATCTGCCAATCGCAGCAATGGGCGGAGTGATTTTGCTGGTTGCCTACAATTTGATTGATTTTCACCACATCAAGCAAGTTTTGTCGTTCAGCAAAGCAGAATCAGCAATTTTATTAACAACATTTTTTGCCACCCTATTTCTCGAGCTTGAATTTGCTATTTATTTGGGAGTTATCCTTTCTTTGGTGCTATTTCTTGCCAAAACCTCAACCCCAAAAATCCCAACTCTGGCAATAGACGAGCAGCCAGATGAGTCGCGAAAATTGACTAATATTGAGAAAAAACCGCTAAAACAATGTCCGCAACTCAAAATAATTAGAATAGATATGTCAATTTATTTTGGCTCAATTGCCCACATTCAAAACCGCATTGCCAAAATTGCCGAAAACGAGAGAATTTACCACATCTTAATTGTTGCCAGCGGTATAAATTTTATTGATTTAGCCGGCGGCGAAGCGCTACTTTCAGAAAACAATCGCCTAAAACAACTCGGCGGCGGAATATATTTTGTCGGCCTAAAAGCCCCAGTATATGAGTTTGCCGCCAAATCTGGCTTCATCCGCCAAATCGGCACTAATCACTTTTTCGACACCAAAAGCAGAGCCATCACCGAAATATACCGCAACCTAAACCGCGAAAAATGCACCACCTGCGAAGCCTTAGTTTTCAATGAATGTAAGTAAACCTAAGCTCACCCACAAACAAAATCTAATAATAAAAAACAACCTATTACAAGTCGGAGCGGGTGGATTTGCGTTTGGAGCGGGGGATTTTGTTGGCTTTTTTCTCAGCTTGTTTTTCTTTGGAGGTAATTTTATCCACTGATATTAAATCATCCACGCTTTGGCGGATTTTTTCGAAGGCTTTGGGGGCTTGGATTTCAATCATTTGTTGCACAATCCATTTTTCATCGGCGCTGGTCATTGCTTTTTGGACTTTTTCGGCGAAGTATCGCAGGAATAGATAATCTGGTTCGCCTTCGCTAAAATCGTAATCTGAATAGTCTTTTGAGCGTTGGTTGTAGATGCTGATAAATGCTTTCCAATGGTTGCCCTCGCCGATGCGTTCGGATTTGTTTTCTTGGTAATAAAATGCTGATTGTTTGGCGATTTTGTTAATGAGTTCTTGGCGCTGCTCGGCGCTTAGAGTTTTGAAAACTAACCTATCAACGCATTGAATTAGAAAGCACAAATATTCACAAATCACCCCAAAAACCTGCTCTTTTTCAATCACAAAAGCTTCGTTGATTAAGTCTTCAAGGTGATTTTTAGTAATGCGCCAGCAGATAAATGCCATCGCGCCGCCGATGTCTTCGATGGTTTTAACTTGGGTTTTGTGCCATTTGCTTTTAATGCGCATAGCACTATTTTAACAAAAAGACTTATTGACAGCTATAATTTTTGAATGAGCCAAGGTCGTTGACATTGCTAAAACCCATTTGCACTAAGTGGTTTTTGGCAGCTGAAGAGCGCGCACCGCTGACGCAATATAAAACGATTGCCTTGTCCGTATCAAGAATATTTTTGGCATTCATCATCGATTGCAGCGGCAGGTTGATGGCATTTGGAAGCGAGCCTTGGGCAAATTCGGAGCTTGATCGCACATCAACAAGTTGCGCACCTTCTTTTAAGAGTTTGCAAGCATCGTCGCCTGAAAATGAGTTAAACATAGTATAATTCCTTATTATTTTTTTGCAGGGCAACTGATTTTTTAGCGCCCTTTATATATAAGGAAATTATTATATACTAATGTTAGACGCAAAACAACTAAGAAACGATATTGGCGCAATTGAGCTGGCACTAAAAAAACGCAACTTTTTCTTTGATACTGCTGCTCTTAGCGCTTTGGAAGAGCAGCGCAAAAAAAATCAAATACTAACCCAAGAGCTGCAAAATTCGCGCAACACTCAGTCAAAAGCAATCGGCAAAGCCAAGGCCGCTGGCGAAGACATAGCGCCTTTGTTCAAGGCAGTTGCCGATTTTGGCGAGGCGCTTGATGAGGCAAAATCACAGTTGCAAGAAATTCAACAAAAAATCAGCGATATTGTTATGCATTTGCCAAATTTGCCACACGAGTCAGTGCCAGAGGGCAATTCAGAGGACGACAATATTGAGGTGTCAAAATGGGGCAAGCCGCAAAAATTTAGTTTTAAAGTCAAAGACCATGTCGATTTAGGCGAGTTGCACGGCTTAGATTTTGAAACTGCTGCCAAAATATCTGGCGCTCGTTTTGCGGTGATGACTGGCAAAATCGCGCGTCTGCATCGCGCCTTGACCCAATTTATGCTTGATAAGCACATTGATAACGGCTACACTGAGGCGTATGTGCCGTATTTAGTGAACGAGCAAGCGCTTATCGGCACTGGGCAATTACCCAAATTTGAGGCGGATTTATTCAAAACCACTTTGCATGGTGAGGAAGGTGAGGCAAAAACTTTGTATCTGATTCCAACAGGCGAAGTACCGCTTACTAATATGGTGCGTGATAGCATCATCAAAGAGGGCGATTTGCCGCTCAAATTTGTTGGCCACACTCCGAGTTTTCGCTCCGAAGCTGGGGCTTATGGGCGCGATACTCGTGGGCTGATTCGCCAGCATCAGTTTGAAAAAGTGGAGCTGGTGCAAGTGGTCAAAGCGCAAGATTCGTATCAAGCATTAGAGCGCTTGACCAAAGATGCGGAAGGGATTTTGCAAGCCTTAGAATTGCCATATCGCAAGGTTAATTTGTGTGGCGGCGATTTGGGTTTTTCAGCTGCCAAAACTTACGATTTAGAAGTGTGGCTGCCGGGGCAAAACAGCTATCGCGAGATTTCATCTTGCTCGTGTTTTGCAGATTTTCAGGCGCGGCGCTTGAAACTTAGATGGAAAAATCCTGAGACTGACAAAGCCGAATTATTGCATACTTTGAACGGTTCGGGGCTGGCAGTCGGTAGAACTTTGGTTGCGGTGTTAGAAAACTACCAACAGGCTGACGGAAGTATTAAAATACCAGATGTGTTGCACGGCTATATGGGCGGCATAACTATTATTAACAATTAATTTTATTAGGAGAAAAAAATGAATTTATTAGATTTAATCATACCACCAGCATTCGCTGAGGGCACAGGCATATCAGCCGCTGGACTGAGCGACTTAATTCCTTTGGCATTGCTGTTTGTGGTGTTTTACTTTTTGCTGATTCGTCCGCAACAAAAACGCGCCAAAGAACACAAAATGCTATTGACAGCACTAAAAACTGGCGATGAAGTTGTAACAAATGGCGGCATCATTGGCGTGGTCAAATCAGTTGACGAATCTTTTGCCAATATTGAAGTTGCCAGTGGCGTTGTGGTTAAAGTGCAAAAACAAGGCATCAACCAAAAATTACCAAAAGGCAGCGCCAAAATTTAATCTTAAAATAAAAAAACCACTTATGAATCATTATTCTGGCTTAAAAAACTCACTAATTTCCTTATTTTTGTTGTTGGCTTTTGTATATGCTTTGCCTAATATTTTTGCCTCAGATTTAGCTGTGCAAGTCTCAAACGCCGGCAACAAAATCATCGGCGAAGAAGATTTAGGCAAAATTACCAAGGTGTTAGAAGTCAAAGGCATCAATTATAAATCTGCCAATTTGGCTGATAACCGCATTCTGTTGCGTTTTGCAGACAGTGCCAGCCAGCTTTCTGCAAAGGAGCATATCAAAGAAAAATTAGGCCGTCAGTATGTAATCGCCCTCAATCTTGCGCCATCAGTGCCGTTATGGCTGGATAATTTAGGTGGCAAGGCGATGTCTCTGGGGCTGGATTTGCGCGGCGGTGTGCATTTTTTATTAGAGGTGGATATGCAAACGGTGCTATCGGTTTCAATCGACAAGCACTATAACGAATTGCGTAGTTTATTGCGCGCCGAGCGCCTGTATAAAACCATCAAAAAACAAGGAGAAACCCTTGTCATTCAGCTAAAAAATTCAGAATTTAAAAACAAAGCACTAAAAATTATCAAGGAAAAGTTGCCTGAATTGCAAGTTTTAGAAACCAATAGTAAAGACGATGCGCAGATTTCGATGGGCATCAGTGATAGTGCAAAAAAGCAAGCAAAAAGCAACGCCATCAAGCAAAATATCACCACGCTAAGAAACCGAGTTAACGAGCTGGGAGTAGCAGAGCCGATTATTCAGCAGCAAGGATTAGAGCGTATTGTGGTGCAACTTCCGGGGGTGCAAGACACTGCCAGAGCCAAAGAAATTTTGGGAGCGGTGGCAACCTTAGAATTTAGACTGGTGGACGAAAAAAACGATGCGCAAACAGCGGCTCGGTCTGGCAGAGTGCCGATTGGCTCAAAACTGTATTACTTTAAAGATGGCAGAGCTTTACTGCTAAAAAACCGAGTGATTGCCACCGGCGAAAACATCACTGGCGCATCTTCAAGCATCGACCAAGAAAGCGCTACGCCAATGGTGAATATCAACTTAGACAGCGCTGGTGGGCGGGCAATGCTCAACACTACCAAGAAATATTTGCACCATCGGATGGCAGTTGTTTTTATTGAAAACAAGGTGGAAACCATCAGCAAGGGCGGCAAGATTGTGAAAAAACGCAGCACCACAAAAGACATCATCAACGCTGCCACCATTCAAGGAACTTTCTCATCACGCTTTCAAATCACTGGCATCGGCAGTGCCAGAGAAGCACGCAACTTGGCACTATTGCTAAGAGCAGGCTCGCTTTCAGCGCCGATTGAGATTATCGAAGAGCGCACTATTGGCCCAAGTCTTGGAGCCGATAATATAGCCAAAGGGGTGATGAGTGTGATTGTTGGCTTTGTTTTGGTGCTAATTTTTATGGCAATGCGCTATCGCATTTTTGGGATGGTGGCAAATCTGGCGTTGACCTTAAACTTGATGATGATTGTGGCAGTATTATCGCTAATACAGGCGACTTTAACTCTGCCAGGTATCGCTGGAATCGTCCTTACAGTGGGTATGGCAGTGGATGCCAATGTGCTGATTTTTGAACGCATCAAAGAAGAATTGGGCGCTGATAGCAACATTCAAAATGCCATTTCCAGCGGCTACGACAAGGCACTTTTAACCATTGCTGATGCCAATATCACCACGCTGATTGCGGCATTGGTGCTGTTTAGTTTTGGCACCGGGCCAGTCAAAGGCTTTGCTATCACCTTATCAATCGGCATTGTTACCTCAATGTTCACAGCGATTGTGGTTTCAAGGGCAGTTATCAACAAGATTTACGGCGGTAAAAAAATACAGGAGTTATCAATATGAAAGCGTTAAAAATCCCAACTATCAACTTCACTGGCAAGCGCACCTACGCTATTATTTTTTCATTGTTGCTGATTTTCGTCTCGCTATTTTCATTAACAAGTAAGGGGCTGAAATTCGGCATTGACTTCACTGGCGGAACTTTGCTCGAAGTTGGCTATCAACACGAAGTGAACCTGCAAAGCGTCAGAAACACACTCAGCAAAGCACAATTTGGCAGCGTTAATGTGCAGCATTTTGGTTCTAATAAAGAAATTTTAATCCGCCTCAAACCGCAAGATATTTCCAGCGCCAAACTAAGCTCCAAAATCATCCGCTTATTGGGCAATGATGCAGACATCCGCCGCGTGGAATTTGTCGGCCCCAAAGTCGGCGAAGAGCTTACAAATGACGGCGGATTGGCGATGCTATATGCGTTAATAGGCATCTTGATTTATGTGGCATTTCGCTTTGAATATCGTTTTGCCATCAGCTCAATCGCCGCCCTCATCCACGATGTTATTATTACTTTGGGACTTTTCTCAGTTTTGCAAATAGAGTTTGATTTGACGGTGCTGGCAGCGGTTTTGGCGGTGATTGGCTATTCTCTAAACGATACAATTGTGGTGTTTGACCGCATCCGTGAGAATTTTATTTCAACTCGGCAAACAGACGCAGCAAAAATCATCAACGGTGCGCTAAATCAAACTCTTTCCAGAACGATTATGACCTCAATTACCACCTTGATTGTGTTGGTGGCGCTGTTTTTTTTGGGCGGCGAAATCATTCACGGTTTTGCTTTTGCACTTTTAATCGGCGTGGTGATTGGAACTTATTCATCAATTTATGTTGCCAGCACGATGGTTTTGCTATTTGGCATCAGCAAGCAAGATTTATTGCCATCAGAGAAAGAAGAACAAGCGATTGACAATCGCCCTTAGCAGCGCCAAAAGTTTTTCAGTATGCATATTGTCAGCAAAATTATAAGCCTAATTTTGGTGGCGTTTTTGCTCAGTGCTTGTGAGAATCAGCAGCAAAGAAACCAAAGAATTATCCAGCAAAAATGCTCTCCAAGTAACTACATAAATTGGGTCAGAGCTGGTGATGGCGAGTGTTTGGCGCTGGAAGTTTGGGGTGCAGAAGAGCTACAAAAAAACGCCGAAGTGCCAAAAACTATGCTGGTTTATCTGGCAGGAGATCACAGGCTGAGCAAAGACAGCACCCTGCCATACAGCAAAAAACAAATCCAAAGCGCCGGCATTATCGGCAACAAAACGCTGACAGTATTGCTTTCAAGACCCGGATACAGCGTTAATGGCCGCACCTCAACTGGCGATGCACACAACGGTTATGCCTATTATTCGCAGCAAAATGTTGATGCAATTGCCGCTGCTATAAAAAATCTAAAACAACACTATCAGCCGCAAAAAGTGTTGCTGATTGGCAATTCGTCTGGTGCATCTATGGCGCTGATTGCACTGGCACAACACAACAACATTGCCGATTTTGTTATTGCCAGCTCTTGCGCCTGTTCGTTTTTTCAGTGGGGCAGCTTTGATGCCTCTATATCGGGATCTTTAGACCCAATTGATTTTGTTGGCAAGCTACCAAAAGAGCAGAAAATTGCGCTATTTGTGGGCGATAATGACGATAATACATCAGCAGTTTTCAGCAAAAAATTTGTTGATAAGGCAATAAAATTGGGTTTTAAAAATGTCAAAATGCACTTGCTTCGTGGGGCAAATCACGCACAAACAAAAACCAACAAAGTAGTTTTGGCAAAAATCAAACAAATATTGCGGCAATAGGGGGCAGCTTTTGGATTATTGACAAGCACCTTTTAAATGCTATAATCCCTTGAAAAACAACACTTATAAGGGAGAAATATATGGCAGAAAATACAAATTATCCAGCACAACTCAGTATTAAATATAATGATAAATCCAACCGAATAACCGTATTTTTTCGCTTACTTTTAATTTTACCTATTGCGATAATTTTGGTTTTTCTTGCTGGGACTATGAATGAAATTTATGATCCTCATACCCTAAACATATCTGATACCATAAACATATTCGGGCTTTTGTTTTTCCCAATAATGCTGATGATTGTTTTCAGACAAAAATACCCAAAATGGTGGTTTGATTGGATTTACGAATTAACTAAATTTAGCAATAGGGTTTGGGCTTATTTAATGCTATTAACGGACAAATATCCAGCAACTGATGATGAGCAAGATGTGCAAATAATTCTTGAATATCCTGATGCTAAAAACGACCTAAACCGCTATTTGCCGCTGGTTAAATGGCTATTAGCAATTCCACATATTTTAATACTGATAATATTTGGGATTATCGCAGTTTTGTTATCGCCTATTATTTGGCTAATTGTCTTGATTATTGGCAAAATGCCAGAGCAACTGTTTGAGCTTTTTAGCGGATATATGCGTTATAATTTAAGAGTAAGCGCCTATGCTTTTTTGTTAATTACCGATAAATATCCATCGTTTAACTGGAAAAAATAAGGCTTACTGCTTAAATTTTTCAAACACCAAACAGGCATTAGTGCCGCCAAAACCAAAGCTATTTGACATCACTCGATTGAGTTTTTTGGCAGTAGTTTTGCGCACAATCGGCACGCCGACAGCCGCCTCGTCCAAAGTGTCAATATTGACAGATTCTGCCATAAAATCATTTTGCAACATCAATAGTGAATAAATAGATTCATTCACCCCAGCTGCTCCTAAGGCGTGTCCAGAAAGAGATTTGGTTGAGCCGACATTTGGAACATCAGCGCCAAAAACCTCTTTAATTGCGCCTAATTCTTTGGTATCGCCAACCGGAGTTGAAGTGCCGTGAGCGTTGATATAATCAATTTTCCCATCGATTTCGGCAGTGGCAATTTGCATACAGCGCTTAGCACCTTCGCCCGATGGGGCAACCATATCATAGCCGTCAGAAGTTGCGCCATAACCAGTCAACTCAGCGATAATTGTAGCGCCTCGGGCTTGTGCGTGTTCCAAAGATTCTAACACCAAAGCGCCACCACCACCAGAAATCACAAAGCCATCACGATCAGCATCAAAAGCGCGCGAAGCCTGCTCGGGGGTCTCGTTATATTTGCAAGACAACGCCCCCATCGCATCAAACAACATCGTCATTGACCAATCAAGCTCCTCGCCGCCGCCAGCAAAAACCACATCCTGTTTGCCCAGCTGAATTTGCTCCATTGCATTGCCGATACAGTGGGCGCTGGTTGAGCATGCAGAGCTAATAGAATAATTTATACCTTTGATTTTGAACATCGTTGATAAGCAGGCGGAAGTGGTAGAACCCATAGCACGCGGCACGCGGTAAGGGCCAACGCGCTTTATGCCTTTTTCGCGCAAAATGTCTGCTGCTTCCACCACATTTTGGTTGGAAGCTCCGCCAGAGCCCATAATAAGCCCGGTGCGTGGATTGGATATTTGTGCCTCTGACAGTCCAGATTGTTTGATTGCTTCTTTTAAAGCAGCGGCATTGTAAATCGCCGCATCTGCCATAAATCGCAGCATTTTTCGGTCGAAAAGAGCGCCAGCATCAATTTCAGCAATCTGTCCAGAGACATTAGATCTGAAACCTAATTCGGCATATTTTTCATCAAATTTGATGCCAGATTTGGCAGATTTTAAAGATTGCAAAACCTCAGCACAATTTGCACCAAGGCTAGAAACAATCCCCATTCCAGTAACAACGACTCTTTTCATTACATTTTACTTGGGTCAGCAAAAAGCCCAACTTTTAAACTTTTTGCGGTGTATGCAAGTTCGTCATCAACCCAAATTTCAGCATTTGCAAAGCCCATATATAATTTTAGTTTTACAACTCTGGTCAAGTAAACTTTGTAGGTAACTTTTTTGTTATGGGGAAAAATTTGCCCAGTAAATTTCACTTCATTTGAGCCCAAAGCCCGTCCCCTTCCTTTGCCGCCGGACCAACCAAGAAAAAACCCAACTAATTGCCAAACTGCGTCAACACCTAAACATCCGGGCATAACTGGATCTTCGTTAAAGTGGCATTTGAAAAACCATAAATCTGGTTTAAGATCTAATTCGGCAATAATTTCACCTTTGCCATGTTTGCCACCTTTGTCGGAAATATGAGTAATTCTGTCAAACATCAGCATCGGCGGTTTTGGCAACTGTGCATTACCCGGACCGAACAATTTACCATCGCCGCATTTGATTAATTCTTCGTAAGAGTAAGAGTTTTGCATAATGTTTTTTATTTTTAAAGCGGCAATTATACCAAAAGTCCCCTGTTTATATCTTTTATTAAATCATCCACATCTTCCAGCCCGACAGAAAGGCGCACCAGCCTATCGTTGATATTGGCACTTGCTTGCTCCTCGGCGCTTAAACGCCCATGGGTCGTGGTTGCTGGGTGAGTGATGGTGGATTTTGTATCGCCCAAATTGGCAGTAATAGAAAAAATTTCAGTGGCATTAATGAGTTTAAATGCTTGCACTTTTGAGCCAACTTCAAACGACACAATGCCGCCAAACCCAGACTGTTGTTGCTTTGCCAAAGAATGGTGTGGATGAGATTTGAGCCCCAAATAATGCACCTTTTGCACTTG
>VSKZ01000037.1 GCA_008364125.1 Candidatus Thioglobus sp.
ATTTTTTGCGTAAAATTCAAATCGTCAGTGAGCTTAATTGGTGCAGAAAAACCACACAACCAAGACGGCGTTGGACGGGTTTTTATACCTTCAAAAACAAAGTTTTGGCATTTGTCGCTGACGGTAAGAACGCCACTTTGCAGCTCGTTGCCAGATTTATCAAGCAATGCAAAAGCCAGCGGGAAAAAGCGTTCATCTGCCTGTTTTAGCGTTGCGGTGAAAATGTGTGTTTTTGGATCATAATGCGTTGAAATATTGACTTTTGGAGTGCCAGATTGCGAATACCAGCGGCTAAATTTGGTGAAATCAAAATCATTCGCAACACCCATAGTTTTAACAAAATCATCAATGGTTACGGCTTGCCCATCAAAACGCTGAAAATACAGTTTTATGCCTTTTTGAAAGCCAGCCTCGCCAATAAAAGTATGTATCATTCGGATGATTTCAGCGCCTTTTTCATACACGGTTAAGGTGTAAAAATTATTCATTTCAATATAACTTTCAGGACGCACTGGATGCGCCATCGGCCCTGCATCTTCGGCAAATTGATGGGTGCGTAAACGCCGCACATCATCAATGCGTTTGACTGTTCTTGAATGCAAATCGCTGGTAAATTCTTGGTCTCTAAAAACCGTCAAACCCTCTTTCAAACTCAGCTGAAACCAATCTCGGCAAGTTACCCGATTGCCGGTCCAATTATGAAAATATTCATGCCCAATAACCGCTTCAATATTGATAAAATTAGCATCTGTGGCAGTTTTGCTATCTGCCAAAACGCAAGCAGAATTAAACACATTTAGCCCTTTATTTTCCATTGCCCCCATATTAAAATCATCAACAGCAACCAGCATATAAATATCCAAATCGTATTCCAATCCAAAACGCTCCTCGTCCCATTTAAAGGCGCGTTTTAGCGCTTGCATAGCAAATTCGGTTTTGCCAATATTATGCTTCTCAACATAGATTTTCAATGCCACTTCTCTGCCAGATTGCGTTGTAAAATTATCATTCAAAACCGCAAAATTTCCTGCCACTAAGGCAAATAAATAGCAAGGTTTGGGAATTGGATCATACCAAGTTGCGCTGCCGTTTGTTTGGCTGACAAGATTGCCATTGCTGAGTAGAATTGGATATTTGCCATAGTCGGCTTTAATGTGCGTGGTGAAAACGCTGAGAACATCTGGGCGGTCGAGATAATAGGTGATTTGGCGAAAACCGTGCGCTTCACATTGGCTGCAAAAATTGCCGCTGGATTTATACAAACCATTCAGGCTGGTATTGGCTTCTGGGTGAATTTTATTGTGTATTTCCAGTGTAAAATTTTCTGCCAAATTATTTAAAAGCAGCCCTTGCTCGCTGAGCTGATAATTTGGCTGAACGCCGTCAATCAAAATGGCAATTAACTCCAAATCCACTCCATTTAAAAACAGCTCGGTGCTGGGATTTTTTAGCGCTGGATTTTGATAAAAATCAATTTTTGAACGCACAATAGTTTGCTCATCTCCAAGCTCAAAACTCAAATCAGTGCTGCGAATTAAATAGGCGCTGGGATTATAATCTCGGCGATAAATCGGCTGTGGATGGGTTTTTGTTTGCTGCATAATTTTATAATTTGTGGGTTAAATCTTGCTCTTTAAAACCGCTTAATTTTACTGCTTGCTGGTTTTTACTGAGTGCTAATATTTTAAAACTTTCGCCCATTGCGCTTGGCAGCACCAATAATTTGATTTGTTGCGCTAAATTGGAATGCCTTTTTTCGTCTTTTTCAGCTGCTAAATATTGCTCAATTCCAAGAGAAATCAAAAACATCGCTTGCGTTCCATAACCTGCAATATCAAAGCCACTGCTCGTTGCGGCATCGGCAATATCTGAAAAATTTACCGAAGTAGTAATATCTTGCTCGCCGATATGCACAAACGGATTGTCGGTGGTTTTGTGTTGATAATGGCATTGCAAAGTGCCGGCAGTTCGTTGCGGGTGAAAATACTCATCACGACCCATTCCATAATCAATCAACAGCACAAAACCAGTATCAATAAAATCTCCAAGGCTGTTAATCCACGCTATTGCCCTTTCGTTGACTTCGGTAATATAACCAGTCTCAACCTCAGTTGGCAGTAGGATTTTACGATTTTTATAAGGTGTCAAAGTCTGCCAAACTAAATTGTCATTTTGGCAATCAACACCCAATTCTTTGAAGCTGCCATTTTCATTAATTAGGCGTTTGGCAGGCATCGCATCTAAAACTTCGTTGGCAATCACCAATCCGCAAAAACGCTGTGGCAAACTATCTAACCACACAATTTTATCCATCAACTCGGGCAAAACCTTTTTCAGAGTTTGTTTTTGCCGCTGGCGTAATTCGGCGCTGAGTTCCAAAATATAATAAGTGCGTGGCAGCTTGCCAATCCTGCCTAATTCAAACAAAATTTGCGCTGCCAAAATGCCGCTACCAGCGCCAAATTCTAATAAATCATCATCTTTTTTTAACAGCTCGGCGCATTGCTTTGCCAAGCAAAATCCAAACAAATCTGATACTTCTGGCGCGGTGATAAAGTCGCCCTGCTCGCCGAATTTTTGCTTGCCTCCGGTGTAATAACCTTTGGCAGGATAATATAATGCCAAATTCATAAATTCATCAAACCCAAGTGGTGCGGCTTTTTGTATAATAGCGTTTTTAATTATTTGTTTTAGTTTCATTTCTTGCATTTTATATGAAAACAGCCCTTATCACTGGTGGCGGACAACGAATTGGCGCACAAATTGCCAAAACTCTGCATGCCCAAAACTACAATATTATCATTCATTATCGGAGCTCAAAGCAGCCAGCGCAAGTTTTAGCCGAGCAGCTTAACCAGATTAGAGGCAATTCTGCCAGTATCGTGCAAGCAGAATTATCTGCTATCGGAGAGCTGGAAACATTGGCAAATTCCATTAAAACGCTGGATGTTTTAGTTAATAACGCCTCAGTTTTTTATCCAACTCCGCTGCAAGAAACCAGTGAAAACGACTGGCATAAAATCATAGATAGCAATCTAATGGCACCGTTTTTTCTATCAAAATTATTGTCTGCAAAGTTGGCAAAAAATCAAGGCTGCATAGTAAATATTGCCGATATTCACGGGCAACGACCGCTCAAAAATTATGCAATTTACAATATTTCCAAAGCTGGGGTTTTGATGATGACGCAAACTTTGGCAAAAGAATTAGCGCCCGATGTTCGTGTTTGCGGCGTTGCTCCCGGCTCAATTTTGTGGCCAGAAAATGGAGCTAAATTGAGTGAGCCACAAAAAAACAAAATGCTCGGCAAAATCCCGCTGGGAAAACAAGGCTCGGAGCAAGATATTGCTGATTGTGTGCTGTTTTTGAGTAATTCTGCTTATATTACTGGGCAAATTATCAATGTTGATGGCGGTCGCACATTAAATCAATAATAACTTATAGCGCCGATATTTGTGCTATAATTAAAAAACTTGTAGCAAGTAAATTACCACATTAACATTTTGTTATAAGTTAAAAGAATTTGGTGTTTTGAGTGCAAGACAAAACATCGCAAACATAACCAACAGCTGACTTTTTGTCGCAAATAGAAAAAATATTTAGCGCAACAAAACACTTATAATATGCACCAAATAAATCAAATTTTAAACTCAATTCAACGCAACCTCGTTGAATTTCTGTGCGCGCCAAATTGTCTGTTGAAACACCCAATAAAAGGACAATATTATGAAACAAATTTTAATAAATGCAAACCATTGTGAAGAAATTAGAGTTGCAATAGTCAACAATAAAAAACTCACCGATTTAAACATAGAAACCAGCCTTAATCAAAAAAATAAAGGCAACATTTACAAAGGCAGAATTTCCAGAGTTGAGCAATCTTTGGAGGCGGCATTTGTTGATTATGGCAAGGAAAGACAAGGCTTTTTACCTTTCAAAGAAGTAACCGAAGAGCTGCGTGCAAACGCAGAATCCAATGGCGAAAAAATCACCATTTCTGATGTGCTCAAAGAAGGGCAGGAAATCATCGTCCAAGTCGAAAAAGAAGAACGAGGCAACAAAGGCGCAGCGTTAAGCACCTTTGTCAACTTGGCTGGCGCTTATATGATTCTCACGCCAAACAACGCCAAAAGCCACGGCATTTCTCGACAAATCGGCTCGTCAGATCGCTTATCGCTTAAAAAAATCATTGACAAAATCGTTATGCCAGAAAACTCCGGCTTGATTATTCGCACTGCCGGCGCTGGCAAATCTTTGGAAGAATTGCAATGGGAAGTGGACTATTTATCCGAATTGTGGGGCTCGATTAACGCTGCTGCCAAAGAGCGTAAAGCATCATTTTTAATCTACCAAGAAAGCGACATTGTCATTCGCACTCTGCGCGACTATTTACGCGAAGACACCGACAGCGTAATCATAGACGATTTGACAACTTTCGAAAACGCCAAAGAGTTTGTTAGCTTTGTTCTGCCGCACTTTTTAGACCGCATCAAGCAATTTGATGTTTCCGAACATTCTCTGTTTAGCCACTTTGAAATTGAGGCACAAGTCAAAAGCATTTTTAATCGTGAAGTATCGCTGAAATCAGGCGCTACCATTGTATTTGACCCAACAGAAGCACTGACCGCAATTGACATAAATTCTGCCCGTGCAACCAAAGGTTTTGACATTGAAGAAACCGCCTACAACGCTAATTTAGAAGCTGCCAAAGAGATTGCCACGCAGCTGCAATTGCGTGATATTGGCGGCTTAGTGGTGATTGATTTTATTGATATGAGCTCCGAAGAGCATAGAGTTGCAATCGAAAAAGCGATGGAAAAAGCCACCAGTTTAGACCGTGCGCGCATTAAAATTGGCACAATTTCTGGCTTCGGTTTACTGGAAATATCGCGCCAGCGTTTGATGAGTTCAGTAACGGAATCAGTGGAAAGAACTTGCTCTGCCTGCGATGGTCGTGGCACTACGCCAACCATTCCCAGCCTTGCTTTGAGCATTTTGCGTCAATTAGAAAACGGCTGCAATTCCTCCAACCAAACTCAGCGCCTAACCATCCAATCAAGCATTGATGTCATTACTTATTTATTAAACGAAAAACGCGATGACATCAGCCATTTAGAGGGCAAACATCAGGTCAAAATTACCCTGCTTCCCAATCCTTATATGCAATTTCCAAATTTTAGCATCAATAAACAAAAAGGCACTAAAAACTCGCACCACAAAAGCTATCAGGGCATTTCCAAGCCGCAAAACACGCTGGCTGAAAATGGCTTAAACGATGTCAGAGAAATCCCTGCCATCAACACAAACCACCCAACAACCCAAGTTCCTAAGCATAAAAGCAATAGAAATAATAGTTTTTCATTTTTTGCGTTTATAAAATCGTTATTTGGAATAACTAAAAAGAAAAAAACCAACAATAGAAATCGCCAAAATAAAAATAAAAACAACAATAGAAATCGCAATAAAAACCAGCGCCATCAACAACAAAATAATAATAATAACAAAAAACCAAGGCAACAAAACAAGCCAAATAATAATAATAATAATAATAATAATAATAATCCTAAAACTGGCGACAAGGAAAAAAAACCGGTTAAATCCGCTACTAAAACAAAAAATCCAGTAGCAAAAAATCCAACAGATAAAAAGCCAGTAGATAAAAATCCAACAGCTAAAAATCCAACAGATAAAAAGCCAGTAGCTAAAAAGCCAGAGGTTGAAAAAGCCGAAAAATCCAACGATGTTGGTAATAAAGCCGATACCACGCCTGATGCTGATGGCAACAAATAGCAATGCACAAATTAGCTGTTTTTGGCAATCCAATTGAGCACAGCCTATCGCCGAAAATCCACGCCATATTCGCCCAGCAAACTGGCGTTTATATTGAATACAGCAAGCAATTAGCGCCAATAGGCGACTTCAAACAAGTAGCGCAAGATTTCATCAAACAAGGCGGAACTGGATTTAATATCACCGTGCCATTTAAAATTCAAGCCTTTGAAATAGCAGATGAATTGACAAAAAATGCCCAAGCAGCGGGCGCGGTGAACACTATCAAAGTGCAAGGTGCAAAACTTATTGGCGAAAACACTGATGGTATCGGGCTGATGAGAGATTTAAGCGCCAATCTCGGTGTTAGTCTGCAAGGTAAAACCCTGCTAATTATCGGCGCTGGGGGCGCTGCACGCGGCATTATTCTGCCCTTGCTGGAACAAAATCCAAAACGCCTGATGATTGCCAACCGCACCGCTTCCAAGGCAATTTCTCTGGCAAATGAATTTGCTAAATACGGCAAAACCTGTGGCTTCGGCTTGGAAAAAATAAAGCCCAGCCCTGTTGATATAATCATCAACGCCAGCAGCGCAGCGCTAAATAACGAGATGCCAAATATCCCTGATGAAACAGCAAATGGTGCGATTTGCTACGATTTAATGTATGGGAAAACCACAAAATTTATGCAATGGGCGCAAGCAAACAATGCTATAAAAGTCGTTGATGGCTTGGGAATGTTGGTAGAACAAGCTGCCGCATCCTTTGAATTTTGGACCGGCAAACGCCCAATGACGATGGCAGTTATCAAAGAATTGGCAAAATAATCATATTTTTTTAAGGGGCAAGGCGGTTGATTTGCCATTTGCCTGATTTTTTTTGGTAGATAATACGGTCGTGTAGGCGATTTTCTCTGCCTTGCCAAAATTCTATGCTTGTCGGTTTGATGCGAAATCCACCCCAAAAATCTGGCAATGGAACTTTGCCTTTGGCGAATTTTTGTTTCATAGACTCAAATTCAGACAGCAAAATTTGCTTGGAACTCAGCTTTGAAGATTGCTTTGAAGCCCAAGCGCCGAGCTGTGAATCTTTGGGTCTAGAAGAAAAATATTTGGCAGATTCCAGCGTGCTGATTTTTTCTACCACGCCGCTAATTTTCACTTGACGCTCCAAATCAATCCACGGGAAAAGCGCCGCTACTTGCGGATTATTGCCTATTTGCTGAGATTTTTTGGAATTGTAATTAGTAAAAAAAACCAAGCCATCTTTATCAAAACTTTTGAGCAAAACTGTTCTAATACCGATGCCATTTTCATCAGCAGTTGCCAAACTCATCGCATTCGGTATGGTTAATTTTGCCTCAATCGCTTGCTCTATCCAGATTTTGAATTGTTGTAAAGGGTCGGCGTTTAAATCTTTTTTCGACAGCGCTTGACTGCTAAATTCGCGCCTCAAATTGTGTAAATCAACACTCATATTTGATGGCTTTTTGCAAGCGTTTTAGCGTGGTTTCTTTGCCGACCAGCTCGGCAACAATGTCAATATTTGCAGCATTTCCATCGCCACTAAGTGCCAAGCGAAATGGCTGTCCAACTTTGCCAAAACCAATGTCTAAATCGGCGCAAACCTCTTTGATACAAGCTTTTATAGTTTCTGCTTGCCAATCTTTTAATATGCTTAATTTTGCCAATAAAAGCTCCAACGGCTCTTTGTTTTCAAATTGTTTATCAGCAAGTTTTTTGTCAAAATCAGCAAAATCCTGATAAAACATTTTCATTCCTTCAACCATTTCCACCAAGGTTTTTGAGCGTTCTTGCAAGATCTTAATCACCAAAACTGGCTCAGCGCCGGTGGAAACATCAAGCCCACTTTTGTCCAAATGCCATTGCAAATGCTGGTGCAAATGCTCTGGGGTGGCATTTTTGATGTATTCTTGATTGAGCCAAAGCAGCTTTACTTTGTTGAAAATAGCTGGTGCTTTGTTGACGGCTGAAAAATCAAACAGCTCTGCAATTTCAGCCATAGAAAATAGCTCTTTATCACCGTGCGACCAGCCCAAACGCGATAAATAATTTATCAAAGCTTCGGGCAAAAAACCTTCATCTCTATAAGCCATCACGCTCATAGCCCCGTGGCGCTTTGACATCCGCGCCCCATCGCTGCCCAAAATCATTGGCAAATGAGCAAACTCTGGCATTTTCCAGTTTAGCGCTTGGTATAAATTAATCTGCCTCGGAGTGTTGTTGATGTGGTCATCGCCGCGAATTACATGGCTGATTTGCATATCATAATCATCCACTACCACAGTCAAATTGTAGGTCGGCGTGCCATCTGTGCGGGCAATTATTAGGTCGTCAATTTCTTTGTTGTTAATTGATATTTTGCCTTTAACGCTGTCAATAAAAACCACCGAACCAGCGGCAGGATTTTTGAAACGCACAACGCCATTTGAGAGATTTTTGCTGCGACAACAGCCGTCATACATCGCCTTTTCGCCTTTTGCCATCAGCGATTTGCGTAAATCATCCAAGCGCTGTTTTGAGCATTGACAATAATAAGCCTTGCCTTCATCCAAAAGTTGCTGGGTTATTTCTCGATAGCGCTCAAAACGCTGAGTTTGATAAAACGGGCCTTCGTCATAATCCAAACCGAGCCAGCTCATCCCCTCCAAAATAGCGTCAACAGAGGCTTGCGTTGAGCGTTCACGGTCTGTATCTTCAATACGCAGGACAAATTTGCCGCCGCATTTTTTGGCATACGCCCAAGCAAATAAAGCCGTGCGTGCGCCACCAATATGCAAATATCCAGTTGGCGAAGGTGCAAATCTGGATTTCATTTAGCCTCTAAATTTGCCGATTTATCACGCCAAAATTGGGCTTTTTGCAAATCTTTTTTCAACTCTTTGCCATCTTCATATAGCATTTCCAGCGCATACATTGCCCCTTGCAACTCAAACTCAGCCGCCTTTTCAAACCATTCAACTGCCTTGTCAATATTTTTTTCAACACCCTCGCCGCTCATATATGCCACCGCAATCATATGATGTGCAAAAGCGTGATTTTGCTCGGCAGCTTTGATAAAATTTTCAAAACCCAATGCTTGATTAGCAACCATTCCCAGCCCGTTCATTTGCATCATTCCCAACCGCCATAGGCTTTCAGCGTTGCCCTTAGCGGCAAGTGGGGCTAATAATTGGTATGCCATTGAAAAATTTTTGCTATCAAAAGCTGCTAATCCGCTGGCTAAATCAGCGTTAAAAACATCTGCTTCTTCAAAATTTGACATATCTTATTTGTTAAAAAAAAATACAATTTTACACTTTCATAGACCAGTTTTTACTCATTGTTGTTGGGTATAATTTAGCTAATTAGTATATTATCAAACAGCATTTTCGTGGAATTTAATCAGCAAGACAATCAGCAAAATTCAATCATTTCTACCGATAACGAGGAAATTAAACTATCGCACGCAAGTCTTGCTGCGCCTTGTTTTATCTCTGCAAATCACTATCAAAATTCGCTGAATATAAGCTTGGAAAAACTAAGCAAACAGGATTTATTTCCACTTTGCACAACCGACGACATTGATATACTAATCATCGGCACTGGCGAAAAAACGCAATTTTTGCAGGCAAAACAGCAAGTTGAAATAAGGCAAATGGGCATCGGCGTTGAGTCTATGAATAGCAAATCAGCTTGCCGCAGTTTCAATTTATTATTAGCAGATGCGCGGCGAGTTGGGCTTTTATTATTATGTTAAGTGTTAGAAAAATCCGCCATTATTGGCATTATTTCAAAATGGACACCCCGCTATTTTTGGCGCTGATGACCGTTAGTATTTTTGGGCTGACCATACTTTATAGCGCCTCCGAGCCTATTAGTTTGGTTTATAGGCAAGTGTTTCATCTGGTGCTGGCAATCGGTGTAATGCTTATTATTGCGCAAATACCTCCAATTATATTTAAGATCTACTCGCCTTATTTAATGCTGTTTGGCATCTTTTTGCTGCTTTTGGTTTTGCTATTTGGATCTAGCAGTGGTGGCGCTCAGCGTTGGCTGGACTTAGGATTTATTCGTTTTCAGCCTTCTGAAATAATGAAAATTATTGTGCCGATTGCCATCACCTCAATCCTCAGTGAAAAAAGCCTGCCGCCGAAGCCGCTATCAATTTTTATCTCATTAACGGCAATTATTATTATCGTTTTGCTAATTGCCAAACAACCAGATTTAGGCACATCGCTGCTCATCGGCGCTAGTGGTATTTATGTTTTATTTTTCTCCGGAGTGCGGATTCAAATTATCAAAAATAACTGGGCAAACTTCGGCGCTATTGTCGCAATCATTGTCGGAAGTGGGTATGTCGCTTGGAATTATCTGCTCATCGCTTATCAAAAAAAACGCATTATGACAATGATTGACCCAAATCTTGATCCGCTCGGCGCTGGCTATCATATCCTCCAATCCAAAATTGCAGTCGGCTCTGGCGGATTGTTCGGCAAAGGCATTGAGCAAGGATCTCAAGCGCAACTCAACTTCCTGCCAGAGCATTCTACCGACTTTATTTTTGCGGTTATTGCCGAAGAATTGGGCTTTGTAGGCGTGCTATTTTTGCTATTTTTATATGGTCTAATTATCTGGCGTTGCTTCATTATTGCCGTTGAATCTGAAGACAATTTCTCCAAGCTGCTCAGTGCCAGTTTGACCTTAATTTTCTTTACTTATATATTTGTCAATATCGGGATGGTTGTAGGTTTGCTGCCGGTTGTTGGCGTGCCTTTGCCGCTGATTAGTTACGGCGGCTCATCACTGATTACTCTGTTTGCAGGTTTTGGAATTATTATGTCAATTCGTAAACACAAAATGCCACTATACCTAACATGAAAATTGCGCTAATTACCTTATTGTTGGCAGCTTTAATCTCGTGTTCAACAGCGCCAACAACGCCGCCTCCAACAGTAAAAATTGCGAAGGC
>VSKZ01000038.1 GCA_008364125.1 Candidatus Thioglobus sp.
TATAAACAAATTTTTAAAAGATTTAGAAGGATTTACCAGCGCTTATAGCAAAATTAAAAAACTTTATGTAGAAGAAGTTGACAACAAAAAACTGTTTGTCGATGCCATCAAAGGTATGGTCGGCGGGCTGGATCCGCATTCTGTATATTTGGATCCAAAAGAGCAAAAAAACCTGATGGAAACTACCTCTGGCAAGTTTGGCGGGCTGGGAATAGTCATCACCAAAAAAGACGATGCCATTGAAGTAATATCGCCAATTGACGACACTCCAGCCTACAAAGCTGGCATTCAAGCAGGTGATAAAATTATAAAAATCAATAACAAACCTGTGCGCGGTATGACGCTAGAAGACGGCGTTAATATGATGCGTGGCAAGCCCAATACCGACATAAAAATAACCATTCTGCGCAAAAACAAAAAACCTTTTGAAGTTAAAATTACTCGCCAAATTATCACCATCATTTCGGTCAAAGGATATTTATTGGAGGATGGGGTTGGATATGTGCGCATTTCCAGCTTCCAAAGGCCTACCATTGGTTTGCTCAAAAAAACCATCAAGCGCCTAAAAGATGAAAATGACGGCGACTTAAACTCACTTATCCTTGATTTAAGAAACAACCCTGGCGGACTTTTAAATGGGGCAGTCAGCGTGGCTGATTTATTCCTCGACGATACTGGGCTTATTGTTTATACCAAAGGCAGAATAAAAGGTTCTAACACCGAATTTGCCTCAACTGCTGGCGATACTTTGTCTGCCAAGCCGATGGTAGTTTTGATTAACAAAGGCTCCGCTTCCGCATCAGAAATTGTTGCTGGTGCTTTGCAAGACTATAAACGCGCTGTGATTATGGGCAACACTTCATTTGGTAAAGGCTCGGTGCAAACCATTTTGCAACTAAAAGGTGGCTACGGTTTAAAAGTAACCACAGCAAAATACTACACTCCAAACGGACGCTCAATCCAAGCCAAAGGCATCAATCCTGACATCAAGTTGCAGAATATCAAACTCGAAAAAGAAGAAAAAGAAAGCATTATCAGCACCAAAGAAAGCGATTTGGACGGACACCTTGAAGTTGAAGAGTTGGGCGAACAATCTACTGAGCAAATTTTAGACGAGCAAAATAGCAAAAAAACCGAAGCAAATAAAAAAGCCATTGCCAAATTAAAGCAAGATTATTTTGTTTTACAAGCGCGCAACTTGCTCAAAGCACTAACGGTGTTGAAAAAATAAATGACTGCCATTCTCTCAATTGCAAACCAAAAAGGCGGAGTCGGCAAAACCACTACTGCGGTGAATTTAAGTGCCGCACTCAAAACTGTCAAAAAGCGTGTGTTGCTGATTGATATAGACCCACAGGGCAATGCCACTATGGGTTGCGGCATCGACAAAAACCAGCTTAAAAATTCCACTTGCGAACTATTGCTAAACGAATGTAGCATCTTTGATGCCATCACTTATTCAGAGCAAGTTGACATTGATGTTATTCCCTCTAACACCAATTTAATCGCCGCCGAGGTGTCTTTGTTGAAGGGAGAGCATCTGGAATATCGGCTAAAACAGGCGCTTGCCAAAGTTGCAGACAAATACGACTATATAATCATCGATTGCCCACCTTCATTAAATATGTTAACTATCAACGCATTCACCGCGTCAAAAGGAATTATCATCCCAATGCAATGCGAATATTACGCCTTAGAAGGGCTGAGCGCCTTGATTCAAACCATCGAAAAAATCCAAACCACCACTAATCCAGACTTGGAAATAACCGGATTAATTAGAACAATGTATGACACTCGCAACAATTTATCCAATGAAGTTTCGGTGCAATTGCAACAATATTTTGCCCAAAAAGTGTTTAAAACTATTATTCCAAGAAATGTAAAATTAGCAGAAGCCCCAGGATTTGGCAAAGCGGTTATCAGCTATGCAAGGTCTTCAAAAGGCGCTATTTCATATGTTTCTCTTGCCAGCGAAGTGGTCAGAAAAACGGCAATAAATTAAAAAAAATATGGCAAATTCTCCAAAATTAGGACGCGGATTAGATATATTATTAGGGCAAACAGTCAATAATAATGATGCTGAAAATAACTTGAAAATGCTACGAGTAGGCGAATTGCAGCGTGGAAAATTCCAGCCCAGAGACGATTTTGACCATGATGCGCTCAACGAATTAGCCAACTCAATTTCTGCGCAAGGCGTCATCCAGCCTTTAATTGTGCGCAAAATCAGCTATGACAAATACGAGGTAATTGCTGGCGAACGGCGCTGGCGGGCTGCCAAAATTGCTGGATTAAAAGAAGTGCCAGTTATCGTGCGTGAAATTGACGACCGAGTGGCGCTGGCAATTGGGCTGATTGAAAATATTCAGCGTGAATCCCTTACCCCTCTTGAAGAAGCCAAAGCATTACAAAAGTTGATTGAAGATTTTAAAATGACTCACGAAGAAATTTCGCAAGTAGTCGGGCGTTCGCGTTCGAGTGTGAGCAATTTAATTCGTTTATTGCAACTTGATAGTAAAGCCAAGCAGCTGCTGAGTAGCGGCAAAATAGAGATGGGACACGGGCGCGCTTTGTTATCATTACCGGCAAAACAGCAGTTTGAAATTGCCAATCAAGTTGCACAAAGGCAACTTTCTGTGCGTCAAACAGAATATTTAGTCAAACGCACATTAAATCCAAAACCCAGCAAAAACGCCGTTTTAGATCCTAAAATTGAAAAATTAACCAGCACATTAAGCGACAATTTAAACACCAAAACCGAAATTAAAACCAATGGAAACAAAGGCAAAATCGTCATTCACTATCAAAATGAAAAGCAATTAAAGCAACTGTTAAAACAGATAAACCAAGCTTAATCAATCACGCCATTTCGCGAAAAAGTAAAGGTCTTCAAGGCCTTCAAAGGACCGCCAGAAAACAAGCCGCCAATATCTCCATGTGCCCAAATATAAAAGGCTCTACCAATAATATATTGCTCTGGCACAAAGCCCCAAAAACGACTGTCATGGCTATTAACGCGATTGTCGCCCATCACAAAATAATGCCCCTTCGGCACCACCAATCTGGCATTTTTAGAGCTGCCTTTTGGCGGCAATAATATATTGTGCTGATGCTCCATTAACTCACGAGTATGCTTATATCCAGTCATTTCAATGCCTTTTTCAATGCCTTGATAAGTGCCAATTTTTTGGTATTTAATTTTTTTGCCATTGACAATAAGTTTATCGTTTATATATTCGATTCTGTCGCCGGGAATTCCAATCACCCTTTTGATGAAATCTGCGCCTTTATAGTCTGGGTTTTTGGCATAATTAGGATACCGAAAAACCACAACATCGCCGCGCTTAGGGTCGCCAATATCCAGCAATTCAGTGTTTAAAACTGGCAGATGTATGCCATAAGAAATTTTGTCAACCAGCAAAAAATCATAGGTCAAAAAAGTTGGCATCATCGAATTAGATGGAATCCTAAAAGGCTCTGCCACAAAGCCTCTGAGCAAAAATACCAGCAATAATACTGGATAAAATTCTGCTGAAATTTGCACTGCTTTGGAACGATGTGAATATTTTTCTGCTTTATTGAGCCTTAAAAAACAGGCAAAATACAGCCATTTTCCTAACAGCGATTTTTTTGTTGTCGGCGAATTGACCGCTGCTCCGCCCATAAAAAAATGGTCAACAACAACGATAACAAAAGCTACGATTAAAAATACGGCTAAATAAGTGGCAACATCTAAGGCAAAAAATGAAGAGGCATGTTCAATAGTCATAAAAACAATCAACGAGTAAAAAAGTTATTATATAATATTTTCTTTTATTCAAAACGGAGAAAAGCAAATGGCATTAGCAGATTTAAACAGAGACGAACACGGTTATTTAGTTGACCTTAACGAATGGAGCGAGGATATTGCTCACGAATTAGCAGCGGAAGAAGGGGTAAATTTAACAGCTGACAGCTTAAAACTTATTGCTTTTTTGCGTGATGAATACGCCAATAATAACGCCAATCAGCCCAACGAACGCAATATGGTTAAAGGTCTAAAAGACGATTGGGAAGGCAAATTAACCACCAAAGAATTATATGCTCTATTCCCTAAGGGACCTGCAAAACAAGCAGGAAAAATCGCTGGATTACCCGAAACCAAACGCAAAGGCGGATATTAAATCCATCTAAACAACAAAAAAAGGCATTCAATTGAGTGCCTTTTTTTATGCCTAATTAATTTGTGCAATATTCATACCGATTGTATTCGCCAATTTGACAAAATCTGGAAATGAAGTTGCAACATTTTCCACACCTTCAATTTCCAGCGGATAGTCACAGCGCAGCGATGCTATGGCAAAAGACATTGAAATACGGTGATCATGTGCGGATTGAATAATTCCACTCGGTTTGCCAAACTTTCCACCTTGAATTTTGATGCCATCTGCCAAAACCTGATTTTTAATACCCAAAATATCCAAGCCATCTGCCATCACTTGAATGCGGTCAGATTCTTTAACTCGCAACTCTTTAGCGCCATTCAAATGCGTTTCACCTTGAGCGCAACTAGCAGCAATAAAAATAGCTGGAAATTCGTCAATGGCAAGCGGAACAAGCTCTGTCGGGATAGTAATACCATGCAAAACGGACGACTTAACGCGAATATCTGCCAACAATTCTCCGCCAATTTCCTGCTTATTTGATAGCGTTAAATTAGCTCCCATTAGCTGCAAAATATCAATCACCCCAGTGCGCGTTGGATTGATATTTACGCCTTCCAGAGTAATATCGGCGTGCTTTGCTATGCATCCTGCAACCATAAAAAAAGCTGCCGAAGATATATCGCTTGGCACTTGAAATTGCGCTGATTTCAGCTTGCCGCCGCCACTTAGACAGATTTTATTGGCAGCCATATCAAGTTCATAGCCCAAGCCATTTAACATTCTTTCAGTATGGTCTCTGGTTGTTTGAGGCTCTATTATGCAAGTTTTGCCCTGCGCATATAAAGCCGCCAACAGCACGCAAGATTTAATCTGCGCCGAGGCAATAGGCAGGTGATATTCTATGCCTTTGAGCTTTTGTGCGCCTTTGATTTTCAATGGTGGCTTGCCATTATTACTCTCAATCAGCGCTCCCATCTGCGTTAGCGGCGTGATTATTCTATCCATCGGACGCTTAGATAATGAAGCATCTCCTGTCAATTCACTGTCAAAATCTTGTGCTGCCAAAATGCCCGCCATCAATCGCATTGAAGTGCCAGAATTACCCAAATTAAGAGCTGTATCAGGCTTTTTCAAGCCGTGCAAACCAACACCGTGAATCCTTACTTTGTCGCCAGAACGCTCAATTTTGACCCCCATTTGCTTAAAAGCACTCAAAGTTGCCAAGGCATCCGCGCCTTGCAAAAATCCGCTCACTTCTGTTGTTCCATTTGCCAGCGAGCCAAGCATAATGCAGCGATGGGAGATTGATTTGTCGCCCGGCACTTTAAGATTGCCAGTTAGAGTAGCGGCAGGTTTGGCGATAAATTTACTCATTCAACCAATCGTCCCTTGCGGTTTTTGCGCCCTCAAATAATTGCTTTATCTCCTCTGACTTGCCAGCGGCAATCAGGCTTGAAAGTTTGTCTAAACTTTGCCTAAAACCATTGATATGCTTGATTATTTCATCTGTATTACTGATGCAAATATCGCTCCACATTTGCGCATCTGATGAGGCAATTCGCGAAAAATCTTTAAAACCACTGGCAGCATAATCAAGCGCACCAGACTTGTTGTCCGTCAAATAATTCATCAAACAAAATGCCAAAATATGCGGTAGATGTGAAGTCATTGCCAGCAAATCATCGTGAGTTTTGTCGTCCATAATTTCCACTTTTGCGCCCATCGATTGCCAACATTCGCTCACCGTTTTAATGGCCTGCGAATTGGCGTTTTCTGTTGGCGTGAGAATAACGCGTTTACCGGAAAACAAAGCTCCATCAGCGGCTTCCACGCCATTTTGCTCCTTGCCGGCAATCGGATGAGCGGGGATAAAATTTTGCGGCATATTGCCAAATACTTGTTTGGCAGTTTTGATAATGCTGGTTTTGGTGCTGCCAACATCAAAGATAATAACCTCGGCTCTAATATGCGGTTTAATCAGTTCCAGCACGGATTTAAAGCTATTCACCGGAGTGGCAATTAGCACCATATCAACCCCAGCTAACGCTTGTTTGATGTCCGTGCTAAAATCGTCAATCACCCCGAGTTGCTGCGCTTTTGCTAGCTTTTCTGCGCTTCTGCCAAAGCCGACTATATTTGCCGGTTTGCCCGATTTTTTCAGCCCCAGCGCAAACGAGCCGCCAATCAGTCCAACACCAATAATACATATTTTCATCATAAGCACAATTTTAACGCATTGAGAAACAGCCCATTCTCATTTTTTGTCCCCACAGAAACGCGAATATAATTCGGCATTTCAACAAGGCGAACGATAAATCCGCGCTGCAATAATTGATGATAAAGCCCTTTTGCATCAGTAACTTTTAGCGCTATAAAATTAGCAGATGAAGGAATATATTCCAAGCCCAGCTCATCAAAACCTTGGGCAAGTTGCGACAATCCACTTTGATTTTGTGCCACTGATTTGCGCATAAACTCACCATCTTTCAAAGCAGCAATAGCAGCACTTTGAGCGATGTTATTAACATTAAATGGCTGGCGAATGCGATTTAAATAATCGGCAATTTGGACGCTACAAATTGAATATCCAACTCGCAAACCTGCCAAACCATAAGCCTTGGAAAAAGTGCGCGTAATCACTAAATTATCAAATTCTTGCAACCATTCAAGCGCCTTTTCAGCAGCGCCTAAATATTCAATATAAGCCTGATCCAGCACAATTATCACCCTCTTTGTAACTTTGGACAAAAACTCGTAAAGCTCTTTGTCAGACAACATAGTTCCAGTTGGATTGTTTGGATTAGCAATGAAAATAAGCTTGGTATTTTTGCTAATTGCCAGCAGCATCGCCGTTAGATTATGCCCAAAATTTTGTGCCGGAGTGATTATTGCAGTTGCGCCCAAAGCCTGAGTTATCAAAGGATAAACAACAAAAGCATACTCAGAAAAAATCACCTCATCGCTGCTGCTACAAATATATGCCCGAGCAATTAATTCCAGCAAATCATTAGAACCATTGCCCAAAGTAATCATCTCTGGGGCTACTGATAAATGCTGGCTCAGAGCCTGTTTGAGCGCAAAACCATTGCCATCAGGATAGCGCCCCACCTCGCTTGCTGCCTGCTCAATCGCTGCTATTACCTTTGGGTTGGTGGGCAGAGGATTTTCATTGCTGGCAAGTTTGACCACATTATTTAATCCTAATTCTCGTTGCAATTCGCCGATAGGTTTGCCGCCCTGATAAGGTTCAAGGGCAAGAATTGCAGCACATACACTCATAAAACTGCAAGAGGATAAGAGCCTAAAACTCTCATTTTAATCACATTATTCTCCAATTCTGCTAATGCTTTTTGCACGCCATCTTGTTGCTGATGACCGGCGATATTGACTAAAAATAAATATTCCCATTTGACTTCTGGCAACGGATGGCGATCCAGTTGTAATATGTTGATATTGTGATTTTTGAACGGCGCAAGCAGCTCAAATAATGCGCCAGGCTCGTGTTTAGTTACCACCAACAAAGAGGTTTTATCAGCGCCAGATGGCTGAATATCTTCATTGCCGATTACTAAAAAACGCGTAACATTATTGTTTTGGTCTTCAATATTTTTAGCAACTTTCTGCAATTCATACAAGCCCAGCGCCGCCTCTGATGCGATTGCTGCGGCATTTGGCTGATCTTTAACCATTCGCGCCGCCAAGGCATTTGAAGCAACTGCCTTCAATTCAACACCCGGATAATTGCTCCAAATCCAGCCTTGACATTGCTCAATTGATTGCTGATGGGCGTAAATCACTTTGATTTTTTTAGCTGAATCCGCCATCATTAGTTGGTGATGGATGGCAATTTCAATCTCGCCGCAAATTTTTAAATCTTGCGCATAAAGCATATCGATAGTTCTGCCAATCACGCCGTTTGAGGAATTTTCGATGGGGACAACGCCGTAAGCAGTGTCGCCCTTTGCTACCTGCTGGAAAATGCTATCAATGCTGTTGCAAGCCAAAGTCTGCACTGCATTGCCAAAATATTTGAGCGCTGCCTCTTGAGTAAAAGTGCCTTCGGGCCCTAAATAAGCAACCTTGATTTGCTGCTCCAAAGCCAAACAAGCCGACATAATTTCACGAAATATATGCGCCATATCTTGGTCTTTAATGGCGCTATCATTGCGTTTGATAATCTCTCTCAGCACTTGTGCTTCTCGCTCTGGGCGATAAAAGCTACTCTGATCTTTTGTTGATTTTTTGATTTTAGCAATTGCCAACGCAAGCTCGGCACGCTCTCCAATTTGTATTTGAATTTGCTTGTCAAGCTTGTCAATTTCAAATCTTAATTCGCTTAGTTTTTTTGCCATTTTTACAACATTTTTTTATAAAACTCTGACGCTCAAAGTTCCTTCAATTTGCTTCAAACTATCAATCACAGCAGCAGGAACTTCAATATCTAAATCAATCAAAGTATAAGCAACTTCCTGCTTTGATTTATTCAGCATATCAATAATATTAATCTTGGCATCTGCAAGAATGGTGGAAATTTGACCCACCATATTTGGAATATTTTGATGCGCGATTGCCAAGCGATTGTGGCCTGTTCTGGGCATTTTTGCCTCGGGAAAATTGACAGAATTGGCGATGTTGCCATTCTCTAAATATTCTTTAAGTTGACTTGCCACCATCAGCGCACAATTATCTTCTGCCTCGGCAGTTGATGCGCCCAGATGCGGCAAGGCAATTACGCGTTGGTGATTTTTTTTGTCATCAATTGGAAAGTCGGTAACATAATATTTGACTTTGCCAGCGTCAAGTGCCACAATCAAAGCATCTTCATCAATAATTCCATCACGAGCAAAATTCAAAATAGTTGCGCCCTCTGGCAGTAAAGCGATGCGTTTTGCATTGAGCAAATTCTTCGTGCTTTCCACCAGCGGCACATGAAACGAGACAAAATCACTTTGCGAAAACAGCTCTTCAACGCTTTGCGCCTGCCCCACATTAGCAGACAACTTCCATGCACTTTTGATAGTCAGGCTCGGGTCAAAGCCAATCACTTTCATACCCAACATATTTGCCGCATTTGCGATTTGCACGCCAATAGCTCCAAGCCCAACAATACCCAGCGTTTTACCCGGCAGCTCTGAGCCAGCGTAGTTTTTTTTGCCATTTTCCACTGCGGTTTTCAAATTATCCAGTGGTAAATTATTGACATAATCCCACGCCTGACAAATGTTGCGACTTGCCAGTAGCATTGAAGAAATCACCAGCTCTTTCACCGCATTAGCATTTGCTCCCGGCGCATTAAAAACCACTATCCCATTAGCACTCATTTTGTCCAGCGGAATGTTATTAACTCCGGCACCAGCTCGACCTACAGCTTTGAGATTGCTGCCAATTTGCATTTCGTGCATCGCGAAGCTGCGCACTAAAATTGCATCGGGATTGTCATCTTTTGCAGATATTTGATAGCAATCCTTAGGCAATTTTTCCAAGCCGATTTTTGAGATATTATCAAGTGTTTGTATGTTGAACATTTTTTTCTCCTTAGGCTTTTTCTTTTTCAAAATCTTGCATAAAAGCAACCAATGAATCGACGCCTTCTTGCGGCATAGCGTTGTAAATACTGGCGCGCATACCGCCTACCGAACGATGCCCTTTTAGGGTAATCAAATTGCGCTCGGCTGCCTCTTGTAAAAACGCCTCATTTAAATTATCGTCTGCCAGCAAAAATGGCACATTCATCCATGAGCGATATTTTTTTGCCACAGGATTTGAGTAAAAATCAGAGCCATCAATCGCTGCATATAAAGTCTTAGATTTGCGCTCATTAATTTTTGCCATTGCGCTCAAACCGCCTTGCTCCTTCAACCATTCAAACACCATCCCAGCAACATACCACGGATAAGTTGCTGGGGTATTATACATTGAATCGTTCTGGGCTTGAGTTGCATAATTGAATGAAATTGGCTGGTTGGGAACCACTTTGCCGATTAAATCCTCTCTGACAATTACTACTGTCAAACCAGCAATGCCGATGTTTTTCTGCGCTCCGGCGTAAATTACCCCGTATTTTGAGACATCAATTTCTCTTGATAAAATCGTTGAAGACATATCCGCAACCAGTGTCATATCTGTTGTTGGAATATAATCAAATTCCAAACCAGCAATAGTTTCGTTCGGCGTGTAATGCAAATATGCGCCGTTTTCATCAATACGCCAATTTTCAAAATCATCAATATCAGTGTATTTATTATTCGAGCTGTCGGCGCAAATATTCACATCACAATAGCGCTGAGCTTCGGCAATTGCCTTTTTTGACCAATGCCCAGTGTTGGCGTAGTTTGCCACTTGTTTGCCTTGCAATAAATTAATCGGCACCATTGAAAATTGCGCTGACGCTCCGCCTTGCAAAAACAAAACTTTATAATTATCAGGGATGCTCATCAACTCTCGCAAGTCTTGCTCAGATTTTTGTGCCATTGCCATAAAATCTTTCCCACGATGGGAAATCTCC
>VSKZ01000039.1 GCA_008364125.1 Candidatus Thioglobus sp.
TTACCACCTTTAGTGGCTTGGATTGTTAGAGTGTAGCTGGTAACACTACTTTCAAAATCAAAGGGGGCAGTAACGGTTATTGCTCCGGCACTATCAATAACAAAGACACTATCAATACCTAGATTATTATAGCTTCTACCTGGTTCATCAATGTGAACGATGCTAAATCCTGTTGGGTTGCCAGTGGTTATTACTGTGCCAACAAGTATGCCAGTGGCAGAATTTTCAGGCACAGTAAAATTTTGGGCAATAGGATTATCGGGATCACCAATAATTATTTCAAAAACAACGCTGTTTACTATATCGCGGATTTTCCCGATAGTGTCTTTGTCTTCTGCTTGTGTTAATAAAAATGCAGCATTTACTTTAGCAAGGTATTTTTCTTCATCAAAGATTATGCCAGCAGCAATGTAAGTTTCAATTGCTAAGGTAGCGGCGTCGGCAGTTCTGATTGTGTTAACGGCATCGGTAATGATGGTAATACTACTTTGAACCGCTACGGCGACAGTTTCTATGTTCTCTTTAACTTCCTCAGGGGTAGTGTCTGAGCCTGCAATATCAATAAGTGCCTGTTTAACAGTTCCAGTAATATCTTTATTTTCTACTAATTCGTTAATAACTAAGGTTATAACCCTGTTGGTATTGTCCTTATCAATCTGCGAAACGGCAGCCAAGGCAACAGCAAGTTTGCCTTCATCGTTATCTCCTGCTGCATTTGTTGCCTCCATTACATCAGTTGGCTCGGTTCCGACAATATCAACACCTTCAATACCAAAATCGGAAGCAACTTCGGTATTTTTATCATCAATATTTTCTTTTACTGTGCTATATTCTGAATCAGTTAAAATTGTGTTTACTGTGTTATCAGCAGGAGCGCCTGCCAATTGGTAAGCAATTTCAGAGAGTGGGTTAGCATATAATTTTAGTGCGCCGCCTGTATAGTTTATGGCAGCTCGCATAGTTGGGGCTTGTTTTGTCTCTCCTGTGGCTTCGTCAACATAAGTTCCGCCAGAACAAGTAACAACAACTAAGCCATTTTTTAAAGTTAAAGGAGCGTTGATTGTGCCGTCTGTAGTTTTAGGTGTGAATGTTTTAACAACTTTATTATTATTGGCAATACTACAAGTTGCGCCTTCAACTGCACCTTTAAATACGCCGACTGTTATTGTGCTGTTATTTTTTGCTTTTTCAACTCTGATTACATTGCTTCTTTCTACCCATTTAAGCTCGCTAAGTTGTAGTTTGCTGGAACTTTTGAAGGGTTTGTCATCTACGATAAAATTGGTGAGTTTGTCGTTTTCAACTGGCAATAAAACGCTTAAACGAGCATAGGTTGCTCTATCAGAGTTATTATTTTTTGAGCTGCCGACTTCAAGACGAGTTGAGCCGGAAATTTGGGTTTCAAATCCAAGCACATTGCCGCTAATGTTAGCGCCCTGCTTGCCTTTCCAATAATATTGAGTTGCACGGATTTTTGCCCATGGGAGGTATGGAACTTGTCCTGTTAGGCGAACATCATGGCCATCTTGCACTTCTTCGGTTTTGCCGTTGACGGTGGTTTTGTCGGATAGGCTAAGGTATGAATTTACATTGGCTGTGAAGTTGCTACGCTGGTATTCAACGCCGATGCTGGCGCGTTTGTGCTTGGATTTGCTTTCGTAGTCGGTAAATAGATTGATGCCGACTATTGATTGTCCTTGTTCTAATAATTTGCGATAGCCGATGCCGAGGTTGATAGTTTCACGGCGATCGCCTTTGTCTGCTCCTGATGCAATCTGGGCTTGGGTAAAGATTAAATCTTGGCTGTCTTTATTGAGATTTGATAGTGGTTGAATTGTGCGAATGTGGTAGTTTATTGCTTCTGAATCAATGCCACTAATGCTGATTTCTGTGCGCCCTTGCCCAAATTTGTTGGCAAATTCGTTGGCTTTTAAATTGGCATAGCTTTGTGTTTTGCTAATGGCTTGTCTTTTTAGGCTTTGTTTGAATTTTTTGCTAAATTCGGAGGTGTTGTCTGAATCGGTGCTACCTAATGTTTGTCTTGCGGTTTTGGCAGATTCTGTGGCAAGTTGTTTGAATATTTTACGGGCTTGGCTTTCTTTGCGCTTTATTGCCGTTTTATTGTTCCAATTATAAGAATAGGGCTTGCTTAAATCGAGATATGCTTCTTTATTAAATGCTTGGGTGTCAACGGCGGTAACATTTAGTGATAATGTTAAGGCGCTGAAAATGAATAGTTGTTTTAGTTTGCTGAATGTATTATTAAGCATTGTTGTCCCCTTTGGTTGTGTGTTGGTGTTGGTGTTGATGGTAATATTAGAGTTTTGCATAATTATCTTAAAGGTTATATTTGAAAAAAATTGGGCTAATTATATCCGTTTTTACCCGTGGATGTTTTATTTTTTAAAAATAAATATAAAAATAACAGGGGTTTGTTTGATTATTTTTATTTTTTTGAGTTTTAAATAGTTATGTAAAATGCTGGATTATGAAAATTGCGGTGTTGATGGATGATATTGGCAGTATCAATCCGATAAAAGATTCTTCGCTGGCTATGATGCTGGAAGCTTCGCGGCGTGGGCATAGTATTTATACTTTTAATAGTGAGGATTTATTTGCCCAGCAGGGGGAGGCGTTTGCTTTTGCGGCACGCACGATGGTATTTGATGATGATAGGCATTGGTTTGAAAAGGATGCTTTTGTGGCAATGGCTTTGACGGATTTTGCGGTGATTTTGATGCGTAAAGATCCGCCGTTTGATATGAATTATATTTATGCTACTTATTTTTTGCAATTAGCACAGGAGCAGGGGGTTTTGGTGGTCAACAATCCGCAAGCGTTGCGAGATGCGAATGAGAAATTGTTTGTTTTGAATTTTCCACAGTGTATGCCTAAGACTTTGGTTTCTGCAAATGGCAGGCAGATTGAGGATTTTATCAATCAGCAAAAAACCGCTGTGGTTAAGCCTTTGGACGGTATGGGTGGCAATGATATTTTTAAATTTGCGGCTGGTGATGAGCAGCTGGATTTGGTGTTGCAACGCCTGACAAATGGGGGCAAAACTGCGATTATGGTGCAGGAATTTTTGCCGCAGATTGCGCAAGGTGATAAACGCATTTTGCTGATTGACGGCAAGCCGATTGATTATGCTTTGGCACGAATTCCTAAACGCGGCAGTTTTAAGGGTAATTTGGCTGCTGGTGCGACAGGAATTGGGCAGCCTCTTAGCCCACGAGATTATTGGCTTTGCCAGCAAATTGCTCCGACTTTGAGGGCTAAGGGTTTGCTATTTGTGGGTTTGGATGTGATTGGTGATTATATTACTGAAATAAATGTTACCAGCCCAACTTGTTTGCGTGAGTTGGATGCGCAATTTGGGATGAATATCGCTGGGATGTTGTTTGATAGAATTGAAAATAATCAGGCATTGCTTGATTGATTTTGCTTGATTGATTGCCTGATTAAACTTCGGATATTATTTCAAAATCATTTAGGCTGCCGGTGATGGCAAAGCCGATGACTTTGGCGCTGTTTTCACTTTGCAATTTACAGGCGATTTGGTTGATGCTAGCGCCAGAGCCGACTGCATCGTCAATTATTAGGGTGGTTTTAAATTTTGCCGAGCTGTCCACGACAAAAGTATGCTCGGCGTTTTCTATTCTGTCTGCGAGTTTTTTCAGGGTTTTTTGTGCTACGCGAATATCGCCGGACACTTTTAGCACTGGGATTTTTGGCAGATTTAGCGATAGCTCGGTTTCCAATATTTTCATAAATTGCAGCACTCTTGGCACGGTTGGCGGCACAAAAACCACAGAATCAATGTTATATTTGCTAATCATTTTTATAATTGCTGGGCGGATTTCGGCGACTATTTCCTTGATTTTTAGCAGATTTTGCCCTTGTTTTGCATATAGCAATTTTTGCCCCATTTTGGTTTTGCCGAAGATTTCTACTGCATAAAAATCAAAGTAAAACAGTTGGTTCACGCAGCAATTTTTGCCAAAAGTTTTGCTGATTTTACTGCTGGCATCGAGCAGCCCTTGGCTTTTTTGATTTTGGTATTTTTGGCTGATTTTGGCAAATTCTCGTGCTTTTTGGCTGATGTCAAAATGGCGTTTTTGACACCATTTTTCAAAGCCGTCAACTGCTGAAAATATTGTTCCTGTTGGTTCTATAAAGAAAAATTCTTGTTTGATAATTGCCTTGGTTTTTGCGCTTATTTTGTAGTCTGAAACTCCGGCGCTATCGCTTGTTGGGGTGTAAAAAACCTTTGGCGCTGAACCTATTTTTTTTATTTTTGCCGCATCAACAAGGTTTTTCAAATGCCGATGCACCATTTGCCGAGAGATGGCAAAATGTGCGCTGATTGCCGTTGGGGTTATTACGCTTTTGTCTTGGATGTGTTGTAATATCCGCTTCTGCATTGTGTCTTTTGTATTCATAGTTGATAGTTTATAGTAAATTGTCAACTGTAAACTGTAAACTAAATTGAACGAGCAAGGCTTGATTAATTGCCTGTTTAATTAAAGGCAAGCCTTGTGAGAATTACCCCAGCGGCGGCGGCGGATAGCGAGAGGATGAGATTTAGCCCGATGTTGAGGCTGGCTTGGGCATAGTCTCCCATTCCCAGCATTTTTACTGATTCCAATGAGAGGGCGGACATTGTGGTTAGCGAGCCGGTGAAACCGATTAGTAATAATAGGCGATAACCCTCACTGAGCATAGCTTTTTCTATGATGATTACTACTAAAATTCCTGCTAAAAATGAGCCGATTATATTAACGCTTAAAGTGCCGTATGGGAAGTTGGGGCTGAAAGTTCGGCTGGCAAATATGGTCAGATAATAGCGCATACTGGCGCCGATTGTAGCGCCGATGCCGATGGCAAAAATGGTTGGTAGAAAGGTCATAGCGTTATAATACCTATTCGCCTCTGATTTGTTTGAGTTTTTGTTGGATTTTTATTTCTAAGCCTCTGTCAACTGGCTGATAGTAAATTTGCTCGCCGATTTTTGCGGGAAAATAGTTTTGATTTTGGGCGATTGCATTTGGCTCATTGTGGGCATAACGATAATCTTTGCCGTAGCCCAGCTCGCTTGCCAGCTCAGTTGTGGCGTTGCAAAGGTGTTTTGGCACGGGCAAATCGGCGCTGTTTTTGGCTTGTTCCATTGCTTGATTAAAGGCGTTATAAACGGCATTTGATTTGGGGGCAACGGCGCAATATATTGCCGCTTGGGCGATGGCGCGATTGCCCTCTTTTGCACCAACTCGCTCAAATATTTGCCAAGCATTGAGGGTGATTTCCAAGGCGCGAGGGTCGGCGTTGCCAATGTCTTCTGAGGCGATTGCCAATAGTCGCCTACTGATAATTTTGCTGTCTGCGCCAGCGACCAACATTCTTGCCATCCAATATAATGCAGCGTCTGGCGATGAGCCGCGCACTGATTTGTGGAAAGCTGAAAGTTGTTGATAGAAAATGTCGCCGCCTTTGTCAAATAGGCTGATTTTTTGTTGCAATAGCTGCCCTATCGCTTGTTCATCAAGTTTATCCAATTTTGCAAGCGAGATTTGCTCAACAATGTTGATGAGGCGGCGAGCATCACCAGAACTGGTATTGATGATTGCTGTTTGTGCGGATTTGGTCATTGCTGATAGTTTTTCGTGAGCAAGGGCGCGTTGGAGAATTTGCGCCAATTCTTTGCTATTAAGCGGTTCTAACACATAAACGCTAACTCTTGAAAGTAGCGCAGAGTTGAGCTCAAAGGACGGATTTTCGCTGGTAGCGCCGATTAGGGTTATCAGCCCAGATTCAATATGCGGTAAAAAAGCGTCTTGTTGCGCTTTGTTAAAGCGATGAATTTCATCCACAAAGAGGATGGTTTGCTTGCCAATATTTTGCAACTTTTTGGCATTTTCAAATACGGCTCGCAATTCTGCCACCCCATCAATAGCTGCACTAATTTGGGCAAAATGTCCGTCTGTTTGTTGGGCAATAATCCGTGCCAAAGTGGTTTTTCCAGTGCCGGGCGAACCCCATAAAATCATTGAATGGGCGCGTTGATTGTCAAGCGCTTGTTTGAGCGGATGATGCTCATTTAGCAGATGGGTTTGTCCAAAAAAATCGCTTAGATTTTCTGGGCGCAAAATGTCCGATAGTGGTTTCATTTAATTGCCTGTTGGTTGATTTTTAATACTTTGAAATTTTGCTGCTGGCTCAAAATCAAAATCACTGATAATTTGAGTTTTTTTGCCAAGGCGATTGCCCGACTTTTGCCCATTGCCAATAGTGCTGTGGCGTAGGCATCGGCTATCATTGCTTGCGGATGAATGACGCTGACGGAGGATAAATCGTTGCTTGTTGGCAGTGGATTTTGGGGGTTGAAAATGTGTTGATAGCGTTTGCCGTTCCAGCTGAAATAGTTGCGATAATCGCCCGAAGTGGCAATGGCTTGGTTGTTTAATTTGATGGCAATTGGCTGGCTGTGGTCTGGTTTTTCAATGCCGACTGTCCACGAATTGCCTTGATTGTTGCCGCTGGCAAGGACTTCGCCGCCGATTTCTATTAGATAATTTTGCCCACCATCCAGCTCGGCAAGGGCATCTACGGCGTAACCTTTGGCGATGGCAGATAGGTTTATTTGGATGTCTTGGGTTTTTTTGACTGCTCTATTTTGCCCGTCTCTAAGAAGTAAATAGCGGATTGAGCTGTTTTTAAAGGCTTGTTGCAAGTCAATTATGCTGGGCTTTTGGGTGATTTTTTGTGTGCCAAAACCCCAAATATCAATCAGGCGGCCGATGCCGGGGTCAAAATAGCCGTTAGTTTTGCGCCGTAATTGCTGGGATTGTTGCAATAAATAAAACAGCGGTTTAGAGACGGGAAACCACTCGCCTACTGAATATTGGTTGAGGGCAGATAATTCTGAGCTGGCATCCCAAGTGGAGAATATTGCGTTAATTTGCTTTAATCGCTCTTCAATTTTTTGCTGGCTGATGTTGGTGCTGGTGGTTTTGAGCGTCCAAGTTGTGCCCATTGTGCTGCCAGAAAATGTTTGCATTTTAACGCCGAACGAACAAGATGCCAGCAGCAAAATCGCTATGATGGGGTATAATTTTGTTATGTTTAAATTCATACTATTTGTGATTTTCTTGTCAACTGCCGCTGCCGCTGCTTTGCAAATAAATGATACCCGATTGCCTAATCAGGCTGAAAGCTTTGGACAATTTTTAGATGGTTTGCGTATAAATGCCATACAAAAAGGCATCTCTGAAACTACTCTAAATCGGGCTTTTGCTGGGCTATTGCCAGATGCAAAAGTCATTGAATACGACCGCAATCAAGCGGAGTTCACGCTGAATTTTTGGCGTTATATAAATTCAAGAGTTAGTGATAATCGCTTGCAAAAAGGTGTTGATAAGTTGCAAGAAAATCAGGATTTGCTGGGTAATGCTTATGAAAAATATGGGGTTAATCCTGAGGTGTTGGTGGCTTTTTGGGGTTTAGAAACCAATTATGGCAAAAATGTCGGCACAATGAATTTGGTGCGTTCGCTGGCAACGCTGAGTTTTGATGAGCGCCGCCGTGAGTTTTTTACTAAGGAATTGCTGATTTTATTAAAGCTGATTGATGAGGGTAAATTGGCGCTTGATGTAGAGGGTTCGTGGGCTGGGGCGATGGGCAATTTGCAATTTATGCCCAGCAATGTTGATGCTTATGCGATAGATAAAGATGGCGATGGGGTGCTGGATTTATGGAATAGTAAGGATGATATATTTTTCACTGGTGCTAATTTTTTGCAAAATATTGGTTGGAAACGGGACGAACGATGGGGCGATGAGGTGAAATTGGCGGCTGATTTTGATTTTTCTTTGGCGAATATTAAGCAGAAAAAATCGGTTGCCGAGTGGCAGAATTTGGGGGTTATTCGTGCTGATGGTAAGGAATTTTTACAGGCAAAACAACCAGCAGCTTTGATTTTGCCGATGGGTTATCAGGGGCCGGCGTTTTTGGTGTATGCTAATTTTTATGCGATTTTGCGTTGGAATCGCTCGTTATTGTATGCCTTGTCGGTGGGCTATTTGTCTGATCGTTTAGCGCAAAAACCGTTGCTGGTTGCTAAGGCGATTGCCGAGCCGTCTTTGAGCCGTTTTGATGTTCAAACTATCCAACAGACGCTGAATCAGATGGGTTTTGATGTTGGCAAAGCTGATGGTATTGCCGGCCCAAAAACGCGAAATGCGGTGCGTGATTATCAGCGTGAAAACGCTCTGCCGATTGATGGATATGTTGGTTATCAGTTGTTTAAAAATCTGCAAGGGCAATGAGTATTAAAACTTATTTGGGCTTTGATGTTGGAACAAAACGCACTGGAATTGCCATTGCAAACAGCCTGACTGCCAGCGCCAAAGGTGTTTGCGTTTTGACAAATAATAAAGACGGCTCTATTGATTTTGAGGCTTTTGATAAGGTTATCCACGGTTTTGATGTGGATTTATTTGTAGTCGGTTTGGCGCTGGCTGATGGCGGCAAAATGCAGGAAATGAGCTTTATTGCCAAGTCTTTTGGGCGCAAATTAACTAAGAGATATAATATTGAGACGGCATTTATTGACGAATATTTATCTTCATTTACGGCAAAAAAACAACTAAAATACAATCATTATCACCCGAATGCCAAACGCGGGGAAGTGGACAAATTGTCTGCTGCTTTGATTTTGCAAACTTGGATTGAGGAAAACCCTGAGCAAGAAAATTTATGAAAAAAGAGCAAATTAATAACGATATTCAGCTGAATTCATCTGCTAAATTGGTGCATTTGCTTGGACTTGAAGGGCTTTCTAAACAGCATCTTACTCATATTCTTGATGTTGCCGATGGGCTGATAGGGGCAAATGGCAGATTGAAAAAATCCAAGGCGCTGGATGATATGAGCATTGCCAATTTGTTTTTTGAGCCATCAACCAGAACTCGTAATACCTTTGAAATTGCCGGTAAACGCACCAGTGCCAATATTATTAATGTTGATTTGGCAAATTCTGCCACTAAGAAAAACGAATCTCTGCTCGATACGATGCACACGCTGAGTGCTATGCAAATTGATATGTTTGTAATTCGCCACAAACAAAGCGGGATGCCGCATTATGTGGCTGAAAATATTGATAATGTTGCCATTTTAAATGCTGGCGATGGCATCAACGCCCACCCGACACAGGCGCTGCTGGATATGCTTACTATCCGCCAGCATAAGCAGAAGTTTGAACATTTGTCCGTTGCTATTGTTGGCGATATTGTGCATTCTCGCGTGGCGCACTCGGATATTGAGGCGCTGAAAACCCTTGGCGTGCAAGATATTCGCCTGATTGCGCCTAAGGGTTTGCAATATGATAATAAAAACTGCACGGTTTTGAAGTGTTTTGATGATATTGAAGCTGGGCTAAAAGGCATTGATGTGGTGATGGTGTTGCGTTTGCAAAAAGAGCGGATGATAGAGGCGGACATTCCTAACGAGCAGGAATATTTTGCTAATTATGGGCTGACACCAGAACGATTGGCGCTGGCAAAACCCGATGCGATTGTTATGCATCCGGGGCCGATAAATCGGGGCGTTGAGATTGATACGCGAGTTGCTGACGGTGGGCAGTCTGTGATTTTTGAGCAGGTTACCAACGGTATTGCGGTGCGGATGGCAGTGATGGAAATTCTGGCAGGAAAGTCGTAATGGTAGAAAATTCTCTTGATTATGAGCAGTTGAAAGGGGTTTTATATAAGCTTAACACCGATGATACCATTGCCAGCGCCCATGGCACTTTGTGCGGATTTGCTTGCGTTAAACCTGATTTGAGTTTGGATGATTGGTTGGCAGAGGTGCTGGGCGATGATGGCGTTGTGGAGCAAGAAACTACGAAGCAAAAATTGGCACAAATTTACAGCACAACGCTTGAACAATTAGGCGATGCTACGCTGGGTTTTGAGCTGCTTATTGCCGATGAAAATTGTAGCCTAAAAGAGCAAGCAAACACTCTGGCTCAATGGTGTCAAGGGTTTTTGTTTGGTCTTGGATTGCAAAAAATATCCACTTATGACGAGGCTGTGCTGGAAATGATTAAGGATTTTAGCGGCGTGACAAAGCTTGATAGCAATGTTATAGATAGCGAAGAAAATGCCAATGATTTGAGCGAGATTGTTGAATTTGTGCGGATGGGGGTGCTGATGATTCAGGAAACTTTGGTGCCTTCATCCTCTCGTCCATACACATAATTAAATCGCCGAGCAAT
>VSKZ01000003.1 GCA_008364125.1 Candidatus Thioglobus sp.
TGCGTGGGTCAAAGTTTGCTGGGTTGTCCATCAAATGCTTACGCACCGCACCAGTTGAAGCCATACGCAAGTCGGTATCGATATTGACTTTACGCACGCCGTTTTTGATGCCTTCTTGAATTTCAGCCACTGGAACGCCGTAAGTTTGCCCCATATCGCCGCCATAATTGTTGATGATTTCTAACCAATCTTGTGGCACCGAAGATGAACCGTGCATAACTAAATGGGTGTTAGGAATGCGTGCATGGATATCTTTGATGCGGTCAATACGCAGGATTTCACCATCAGGCTCTTTGGTGAATTTGTAAGCACCGTGGGAAGTGCCGATGGCAATTGCCAAAGCGTCAACATTGGTAGCTTTAACAAAATCAGCCGCTTCTTCAACCGAGGTCAAAAGCATATCAAGGTCAAGTTTGCCTTCAGCGCCATGGCCATCTTCCTCGCCCATTTCGCCAGTTTCAAGTGAGCCGAGGCAGCCTAATTCGCCTTCAACTGAAACGCCGCCAGCATGTGCGGTTTTCACCACTTCTTTGGTAACATCAACATTGTATTCAAATGATGATGGAGTTTTCATATCTGCCATCAACGAGCCGTCCATCATCACTGATGAAAAACCCGATTGGATTGAACGCAAACACACTGCCGGCTCGCTGCCGTGATCCTGATGCATTACCACTGGAATATGCGGATACATTTCAGTAGCAGCAATAATCAAATGGCGCAAAAATGGCTCGCCAGCATAGCTTCTAGCACCAGCAGAACCCTGCATAATAACTGGGCTGTTGGTCTTATCAGCAGCTTGCATAATAGCGTGAACCTGCTCCATATTGTTGACATTAAATGCCGGCATTCCATAGCTGTTTTCCGCAGCGTGGTCTAATAGTTCTCTTAATGAAATTATCATATTTTTCTCCTTTTTTTTATTTTAATAATTAGTGTCTCCGACTCGAATAATTTTCATCATATTCGTGCCGCCTGATTTGCCTTCGTGCATACCTTTGGTTAATATTACCAAATCTCCTTCTTCTACAACCTTGTTTTTTGTAAGTATATTTACTACTTTGGTGTTGACATCAACCCAATCTGCACTGTTCAAAGTATCGATGCCGCAAGGATAAACCCCACGATAAAGCGTTACTTTACGCAGTGTTTGCGGATTGTCAGATAGTGCAAAAATAGAAATATCTGAGCTCATTCTTGACATCCACATCGTGGTTTTTCCAGTCTGGGTAAGGGCTGCCACCACCTTTACCTCCAAATGATTGGCAGCATACATACTGCTCATAGCAATAGTTTCATCAATGCCTTTAAAATGCTCGTGTAGTCGATGGTGTGAAGTTTTAGCGATTGGATTTTTTTCGGCTTCCAGACAAACATCGTGCATAGTTTTAACCGCATTTGCAGGATAATTACCCGCCGCCGTTTCAGCAGAAAGCATCACCACATCAGTGCCGTCAAGCACCGCATTCGCTACATCAAATACTTCAGCGCGAGTTGGAATTGGATTGTTAATCATCGATTCAAGCATCTGCGTTGCAGTAATAACCACGCGGTCGTTGGAACGCGCCAGCTTAATCAAACGCTTTTGCTGCGCTGGCAATTGTGGGTCGCCAATCTCAACGCCCAAATCGCCACGCGCCACCATAATGCCAGCGGACTCTTGAATAATATCGTTAATCACTTCATCTACAAGCGACTCAGCCCGCTCAATTTTTGAGATAACTCCAGCTTTAGAACCCGCCTCTTTTAACAATTTTTTGGTAAGACGCACATCATCGCCACTCACTGGAAAAGAAAGCGCCACATAGTCTGCATCTGCTTTGGCAGCGGTAATAATGTCTTTTTTATCCTTGACAGTTAGGGCATTAGCAGACAATCCGCCGCCACGCAAATTGATGCCTTTTTTGTCAGACAAAGCCCCGCCCTGAGTAACGATTGTGTTGATTTTATTGCCGTCAATGCCGACAACTTCCAGCACCACTTTGCCATCGTCTAATAATAAAACATTGCCTTTTTCAACTTCCTGCGGCAAGGTTTTGTAGGCTATGCCGACCACGGTTTGAGTGCCAGAATTTGCGTCTAAATCTGCATCAAGAGTAAAACTATCGCCATTGTTAAGGTTTATTTTTTCCTCGTTTTTAAAGCCAGTAATGCGGATTTTAGGACCTTGTAAATCCATCAGCACGCCGATAAAAGTGTCGTTATTATGCGCCCAGTCACGCACCGCTTTAACTCTGGATAGATGCTCACTCTGATTGCCATGCGAAAAATTAATGCGCACGACATTTGCCCCTGCTTCTAAAATACTCTCCAAAACGCCTGGCTTATCAGTTGCCGGGCCGAGGGTTGCTAATATTTTTGTTCTTCTGGGCAAGATTTACTCCGCAGCTCGAAGCTCTAATATTTCTACTGCTGGCAATTTTTTGCCTTCCAAAAACTCTAAGAATGCGCCGCCCCCAGTTGAAATGTAGCTGATTTTGTCTTCAATATCGTATTTGTCAACAGCCGCCAAAGTGTCACCACCGCCAGCAATTGAGAACGCAGCAGATTCAGCAATTGCCTGTGCTAATATTTTGGTGCCACCAGCAAATTGGTCAAATTCAAATACACCAACAGGGCCATTCCAAACGATAGTGCCGGCGTTTTTCATAATCTCTGCCAACTGCTGGGCTGAATTTGGGCCAATGTCAAAAATCATATCATCATCATTAACCGAATCTGAGGTTTTGGTTTCAGCGGCGGTTAACTCGGAAAATTCCTTGCCACAAACCACATCGGTCGGCACCGGAATTTCACAGTCTTGCATCAATTTTTTGGCAGTTGGAATTAAATCGTTTTCACATAAAGATTTACCAATATTATGCCCTTGCGCAGCAATGAAAGTGTTGGCAATTCCGCCGCCAACCACCAGTTGGTCAACAATCTTGGACAACGAATCAAGTACCGTTAGTTTGGTTGAAACCTTAGCGCCAGCAACAATTGCCACCATCGGGCGTTTTGGATTGTCGAGAGCCTTAGCCAATGCTTCAAGTTCGCCTGAAAGCAATGGGCCAGAACAAGCAATCGGCGCATATTTGGCAACACCGTGAGTTGAGGCTTGAGCGCGGTGGGCAGTGCCAAAAGCATCCATCGCAAAAATGTCGCAAAGGTTTGCCATTTTTTTAGCCAACTCATCATCATTGGCTTTTTCTCCAGTATTAAAACGCACATTTTCGCAAAGAACCACTTCTCCAGTTTTCACTTCCACGCCATCTAACCAATCAACCACAAGACGAACATCTCTGCCCAATAATTCGCTGAGTCTGATTGCTACTGGTTTTAATGAAAATTCTGCTTCATATCCAGTCTCTGATGGGCGACCTAAATGCGACATAATCATAACCGCAGCACCCTTTTCAAGTGCCATTTCAATAGTTGCCAGCGAAGCTTTGATGCGCTTATCGCTGGTAACTACGCCATCTTTAATTGGCACATTAAGGTCTTGTCGAATAAGTACTCGCTTTGAATTTAGGTCTAAATCCGCTAAATTTATTATTGCCATTTTTTTACTTTCCTAATATTTTTATTGGGCAATATGCCTAACCAGACGCAACATATTGCAAGTGTAGCCATATTCGTTGTCATACCAAGAAACAACTTTGACAAAAGTATCGTCAAGTGCAATTCCGGCATTTGCATCAAAAATCGATGAGGCGCTGATGCCACGGAAATCGCTGGACACCACCATATCTTCTGTATATTGCAAAGTGCCTTTCATTGTGGTTTCTGATGCGGTTTTAATCGCTGCGCAAATATCTTTGTAAGTGGCAGGTTTGGATAATTCGCAAGTCAAATCAACCACTGAAACATCAACTGAAGGGATGCGAAAAGCCATACCTGTCAATTTACCATTAAGCTCTGGAAGAACCACTCCAACCGCTTTGGCAGCTCCGGTTGAAGAAGGAATGATATTTTCAAATACCGCACGACCGCCGCGCCAATCTTTCATTGAAGGACCATCAACGGTTTTTTGCGTAGCAGTTGCGGCGTGAACGGTGGTCATCAAACCTCTTTTTAAACCAAAATTGTCGTTGATGATTTTAGCAATTGGCGCTAAACAGTTGGTGGTGCAAGATGCGGCAGAAACGATGTCTTGCTGGGCGTATTCATCGTGATTTACACCATATACAAACATCGGGGTATCGTCTTTGCTGGGTGCTGATTGCACCACTTTTTTGGCGCCAGCATCAATATGCGCTTGGCAGGATTCTTTGGTCAAGAAAAAGCCGGTGCAATCAATCGCCACATCTACGCCAATATCGCCCCATTTGAGATCAGCAGGATTGCGCTCAGCAGAGAGGCGAACTTTTTTGCCATCAATGATAAAGTTATCACCAGCAACTTCAACTTCACCAGCAAAACGCCCGTGTGCAGTGTCATATTTGAGCATATATGCCAAATAATCGTTGTCTAATAAATCGTTAATACCGACCACTTCTAATTCTGGAAAATCCTTTTTAATCGCACGAAAAACCATTCGTCCGATGCGTCCAAATCCGTTAATACCTACTTTAATTGCCATTTTATTACTCCTATTTAATTTAAATTATGCTAAAACTTTGTTTGCAGTTTTGACCACATTTTCAACTGTAAAGCCAAATTCTTTGAATAATTGGTCTGCCGGTGCGCTTTCGCCAAAGCTGGTCATACAAACCAATCCGCCGTCCAAACCAATATATTTATACCAACCATCGCCAACGCCAGCTTCAATGGCAACGCGCTTAACATTGACAGTCAAAACGCTGTCTTTGTAAGCTTGGTCTTGCTCATCAAATGCATCGGTTGATGGCATTGAAACCACGCGCACTTTTTTGCCGCTCAGCGCCTTGGAACTTTCAATTGCCAGCCCAACTTCGGAGCCAGTAGCAATTAAAATGATGTCTGCTTTTCCAGCGCAATCTTGCAACACATAGCCGCCTTTTTCAATATTTTTAACTTGTTCTGCGGTTCTTGACATCGGCGTTAATGCCTGCCGTGAAAACACCAAAGCGGTTGGCGCATTGCCTCTGAGCATTGCCATTTTCCAAGAAACAGCAGATTCAATCGCATCGCAACCTCTCCAAGTTTGGAAGTTCGGAATCATTCTAATTGTTGCCAATTGCTCAACTGGTTGATGAGTTGGTCCATCTTCACCGAGACCGATGGAATCGTGAGTATAAACATAAATTGTGCCAATTTTCATCAACGCCGACATCCGCAAGGCGTTGCGCATAAATTCCATAAACATAAAGAAAGTTGCGCCATAAACTTTAAAACCGCCGTGCAAAACCATTCCGTTCATCATATGCGCCATTCCAAATTCACGCACGCCCCACGACAGATAATTACCTTTGGCGTTTTCTTTGTTGACTTTCACCGTGCCTGACCAGTTGGTCAAATTAGAGCCAGTCAAATCTGCCGAGCCGCCAAACATCTCTGGCAACAGCGGCCCCATCGCTTCAATAGCAGCTTGTGATGCTTGACGCGATGCAATATTTGGCATATCAGTTTGAGTTTTGGCAATGAATTTATCCATTTCAACCGCAAAATTAGCCGGCAAATCGCCAGCCATACGACGCTCAAATTCTGCCGCTTGCTTTGGAAACTTAGATCTATAAGCAGCAAATTTGTCGTTCCAAGCATTTTCATCTGCCGCGCCTTGCTGCTTGTGATTCCAGCCAGCATAGACATCATCAGGAATTTCAAAAGGTGGATGACTCCAGCCCAATTGCTTACGCGTTGCTATAATCTCTTCATCTCCCAGCGGCGCTCCGTGACAATCATGCGTGCCAGCGAGATTTGGCGATCCGAAGCCAATAGTAGTTTTGCAACAAATCAAGCTCGGCTTGTCGCTCTGGGCTTTTGCCGCAATAATCGCTTTGTTAATTTCATCAGCATCGTGGCCGTCAACGGCAATCACCTGCCAATCGTAAGATTTAAAACGCGCTGGAACGCCCTTTTCCATCCAATCGCCAATGTGGCCGTCAATGGAAATATCGTTGTCGTCCCAAAAAGCAATCAATTTTCCCAGCCCCAAAGTGCCAGCCATAGCGCAAGATTCGTGCGATAAACCTTCCATCAGACAGCCATCGCCCATAAATGCAAAAGTGTGATGATCAACAATTGTGTGTCCGTCTTGGTTAAATTGGGCTGCCAAAGTGCGTTCTGCAATTGCCATACCGACTGCATTGGTAATTCCCTGTCCGAGAGGGCCAGTAGTGGTTTCAATGCCGTCAGCATAGCCGTATTCTGGGTGGCCGGCGGTTTTGGAATGTAATTGGCGGAAGTCTTTGATGTCGTCAATTGACAAATCAAAACCGGTTAAATGTAATAATGAATAAATAAGCATTGAGCCGTGGCCATTTGATAATACAAAGCGGTCGCGGTTTGCCCAGTTGGAATTTGCTGGGTTGTATTTTAGGTGATCGTTCCAAAGCACTTCGGCAATATCTGCCATTCCCATTGGTGCGCCCGGATGCCCTGATTTGGCTTTCTGAACCGCATCCATACTTAAAGCGCGGATGGCGTTTGCTAAATTTCTGCGTGCTGACATATTAAATTTTCCTTGACAAAAAACTGAGAGATTATACGCAAACCTTGCCCATTTATCAACCTCGCCAAAATGCTTGCCCTGTTAATCAATTGTATTTTTTGCTACTATTTACTAAGCATAAAACCAATAAAAAGAAGGTTATTAACTAATAACCCTTTATGAATATGGTGCCGAAGGCCGGACTCGAACTGGCGACCTACTGATTACAAATCAGTTGCACTACCAACTGTGCTACTTCGGCGTAAAAAATGAAATTATACAATCTATTTGCTACTAAATTATAGATTTCAAATATGTGGTAAATATGGTGGTTATAGGTGGACTTGAACCACCGACCCCAGCATTATGAATGCTGTGCTCTAACCAGCTGAGCTACATAACCATAAAAGACGGCGTATTATCCAAACTTTTGCTAAAAAAGTCAATAGATGGATGCTAATATTATTTAAAATAAACACCTATGAAAACCTTAAAAATTGCACTAACTGGCGGCATTGCTTGCGGAAAATCGGCGTTTGCTGGTTTTTTGGCAGAACTTGGCGCACAAATTATTTACCTTGACGATTTGTCTAAACAAGTCAGTAAGCCTAACTCAGAGGCGCTTTTGCAATTGGTGGATGCTTTTGGCACAAGGATTTTAGCAGCAGATGGCAGTCTTAATCGGCAAATATTACGCACTATTTTGCTGGAAAATGCAGATGATAAAATGCTGATTGAAAATATTTTGCAAACAAAAATACTGCAAAAAATGCAAAAATTGATAGAAAAATCGCAAAAACCGATGATAATTGTGGAAATACCGCTGCTTTTTGAAAAAAAACTGGATTATTTGTTTGATAGGGCCATTATTATCACTTGTAACCCCGAAAAACAATTAAAAAGACTGCAAAAACGCCCAAATATTTCTAAAAACAGCGCAAAACAACTAATTTCTGCCCAAATTAGCCCAGAAAATAGATTAAAAGCTGCCACGCAAATTGATAATGATATTATTGAAAATAATGCTGACATTGAAAATTTAGCCAGCAGCGCCAAGCAGATTTATCAAAAACTAATCAATTTGTAGGCGTTTAACCAGCTTGCCGTTGAGCAAATGCTCGGCAATAATTTCGTCAATATCCGCCTCATCAGTCGCCCGATACCAAATATTATCCGGATAAATCACCAAAACAGGCGAAAATTCACACCTGCCCAAACAGCGTGACTCACTCACGCCAATTTTGCCACTGCCGAGCAATCCTGCGCTGCGGCATTTATCTTTGGCATAGCGGTAAATCTTTGCTGCACCTGATTTTGAGCAGCCTCCGCCTTGACGCTGGTTGTTGCAGAAAAAAATATGGTGCTGGTAATAATTCATAGCTCAATTACCCTTTGATAACAATGTTTTTTATCAATTCCCGTTATCTTGGCTGCTAATTTTGCGGCTTTAGATGCGCCCATTTCTGCCAGCAAAATCGGCAAAATTTTGTCAAGTTGCGCAGCTCCATCTATCGCATTATCTTTGTAAGCGGCGCTAATCAAAATCACAAATTCGCCTTTTTGATGCGCCTCATCCGCAGTCAAATAATCAATAATTTCTGGCAAAGTGGCAGTTGTTATAGTCTCAAAAGATTTACTGATTTCTTTGGCAAAACAAACTATTCTGTGCGCGCCCAGCACTTGCAAAAAATCCTGTGCACAAGCAAGAATGCGCTTGGGTGATTCATAAAAAATAGCCGTTTCATCAATGTGGGCAGTGGCTTGGATGGCTTTGATGCGGGCACTGGACTTGGCTGGCAAAAAGCCAAAAAAACTAAAACTATTGCTGGCAATACCGCTGGCACTCAAAGCACTAATAAGTGCCGATGCACCGGGAATTGGCACAACTTCCAAGCCAGCTTTTTTAGCCTCACTGACCAATAAATAGCCTGGGTCGCTGATAAGTGGAGTGCCAGCATCGCTAATCAGGGCAATGTTTTTTCCAGCCAGCAAAGCGCTAATAATGTCTGAGGTTTTGGCGTTTTCATTGTGTTGATGAAAAGAGCCAAGAGGGGTGCTGATGTTGTAATTGTTTAAAAGTTTTTTGCTATGGCGCGTATCTTCCGCTAGAATTAAATCAACTGTTTTAAGCACCTCTATTGCTCTAAAAGTGATATCATCTAAGTTTCCAATCGGTGTAGCAACAATGTATAAAGGCATAAAAATATTCAGTAAAAAACGACAAATCGGCAATCAAGCAGAAAAATTGGCGCAAAAGTATTTAACAAAAAATGGCCTCAAATTCATCGAGGCAAATTATCTAACTAAAATGGGCGAAATAGATATCATTATGCTTGATAAATCCAGCAAAAGTTTAGTTTTTGTTGAAGTTCGTTATCGGCAAAATAGCAGTTTTGGCTCTGCCGTTGACACAGTCAATAGCAACAAGCAGGCAAAAATCATCCTCGCTGCCAAACATTTTTTGCTTGAATATCCAAAATATGACAATTTTATCTGTCGGTTTGACATTATTGGACTTGAATCTGATTTAAAATGTCCTAAAATAAATTGGATAAAAGGAGCTTTTGAAGCCATTTAAATGTAAATCTATGAAAAAAATTACCCTCGCCCTACTATTCACAGCAAGCACGCTATTTTTAAGCAGCTGCATTATCACATCAGCAATCAGTACTGCCGTTGTCGTCTCTAACGATAGGCGCAGCGCTGGAGAAATTATCGATGACAATAGCATCAAATTCAGTTTATTAAACTGGGGCGGAGAAGATAAAAAGCTCGAAAACGCCAACCTAAATTTCAACATCTACAACAAAAAAGTGCTAATCACCGGCGAAGTTCCAGACGCTGACACTCTTAACTATATTAATAAACAAGCGCCATTGCAAGATTTCAAAATCAAAGACATCGTCAACGAAGCACGCATCGGCAAAAATAGCAGCCTATTCAGCCGCGCAAAAGACGCTACCATCACCGCAAAAATCAAAATCTCATTCTACGACCAAGAAGTCTTCAATCCGCTACATGTTGAAGTAACTACTGAAAATAACGCTGCCTATTTGATGGGCGCACTCACGCAGCGAGAGGCAAATAAAGCTGCCGAGATAGCCTCTAAAATCATCGGTGTTAAGCGTGTTGTCAAAGTCATTGATTATCTCAAACAGCGCCCTGCCACCGAAATTGCGCGCGAAAAAGAAAAGCAATTAATGGCGCAAAAGCAAAAAGAATTAGCCGAAAAAAGAGCTGTCATCGAGGCAAAAAAAGCAGAGTTACGCCGTCAAATCAAAGAATTAGACCCTGATGGTGGGACAAGTTTTTAACCGGAGCAAACGAGAAGCGGTGTTGATTTTCAATCACGCCAAAATCTTTTAATGCCTGCAAATGTTGTTTGGTCGCATAGCCTTTATGCCCCGCAAAACCATACTGCGGATGGAGTTTATCCAGCGCCAGCATCTGCCTATCACGAGTTACCTTGGCAATAATTGATGCCGCTGAAATTGCCGGCTCGCTCAAATCACCTTTAATAATTGCCACGCAATTTTCCAGCTCTGGGCAGCGATTGCCATCCACCAAAACCTGCTGATAAGGCGTTGCTAAATTTTGCGCCGCACGCTTCATTGCCAGCATTGTTGCTTGCAAAATATTTATCTCGTCAATCTCACCAGCGTCCGCTTCGCCAACTGCCCACTGGCATTTTTGGGTGATTTGCGCATATAAAATTTCGCGGTTTTTGGCACTAATTTTTTTAGAATCAGTCAGCGCCGGCAGCCCCAAACTCTGCAAATGCTGGATAAAATTAGCGTCCAAAATCACCGCACCAGCCACCACATTGCCCACCAAACAACCTCTGCCAACCTCATCAATACCAACAATAATCATAGTGCTTTTGCTAAATATAATGCTCAATAAATTCTCTGAATTTCTGATGCGACATAATCTGCGTGCCATCGCAATTGAACGACATTGATACTGTTGAATTAAACAAATTGATGGTGATTGATCGCAGATAATAGCCGTCCAAATCGCGCAATTTTGGTAGATTTTCCATAATGAAACTCAGGTCGTCAACATCAGTCAGTTTTTCCATCTTTTTGTTGCGCGCGGAGAGGGAATGCTGCCATTCTGTCGATAGCAAATCAAAGGCAGGATCAGCCTCCATCATCTTATAAATCCGCTTAATCAGGCGGCTTTTTTCACTCAGCGGAATTTTATTAAAATGAAAATCCATATATTCAGGATTGAGTAAATCAATTGCCAGATGAACTTCGGTATTAAATGGGTCAAACACGCTGGATATTCGCACCTCAGCGTTATTCAACCCAATTACCAAGCGATAAGCGCCGGTTTCTAATAGCAAATAAAGCCAAACTTGCGAAAGGCTTTTCATATTTTCATCCACACTATTAAATGCGCGTTTACGGTTATAAACGCTTTCCCGCAGGCTTTTATCGCCCTTAATAGAGTGCATTAAATTGTTGTTAAAATAATAACCGACTAATGCGTCTTTTTTCTTCATAAATGGATAAACATTCGTTTTGGTTGCAAAATATTATTGGTGATATTTCCAATGCCCAAAAACTTATCATCTTCATTGAATATTTTAACCAAATTGTCCGCCTGATTTTCAACTTCGGTTACCCTGCCATAGCCAATATCTATCTGCTGCCAAGCATCAACAGTTATATTTGGTATTTTTCCAAGCATCATCTCGCTGGGAAAAATTTGCTCATCAAGCTGCTTAAAATCTGCACTTGCAAGCTTTTCCAAATCGCTAAATTTAATAGTATCTGCAATGCCAACATCGGCAAAACCAGTGCGCCTTAACTCAATAACATACGCCCCACAGCCCAGTAATTTGCCAATATCGTCAATCAACGAGCGGATATAAGTGCCTTTGGAACAATACACATTCAAGCTAAAAGTGCCGTTTTCATAATCCAAAAAATCAATCTTGGAAATATAAATTTCCCGTGCGGGGCGTTCAACTTCAATGCCTTTTCGTGCCAGTTTGTATAATGGCAAACCGTCTTTTTTCAGCGCTGAATACATCGGTGGAATTTGCGCAATATTGCCCTGAAAACTAAGCGCCGCCGCCTTAATGTCCGCCTCGTTCAGCTTGGAATAATCTCCGCCAGCGCTAATTTTTCCCTCACAATCCAGCGTATCGCTAACAGCCCCAAGCTGGGCGCGCACAAAATAGCTTTTGTCATCATCAAGTAAAAATCCAGCCACTTTGGTCGCATGCCCAAAACAAATCGGCAATATGCCAGTGGCAAGTGGGTCAAGCGCCCCAGTATGCCCCGCTTTTTTGGCATCAAATAAACATTTAACTTGCTGCAAAGCCGCATTTGAACTCAGCCCTGTTGCCTTGTCCAAAAGCACAATACCGTTAACATCTCTGCCTTTTTTATTTCTACTCATAATTTTGATAATAGTTCGTCAATCCGCGCTCCGGTATTTGGAGCACTGTCGTATATAAATTTTAATGCTGGGGTGTGGCGCAGGTCTAAGTTCTTGGAAAGTGAGGAGCGAAAAAAGCCGCTTGCCTTATCCAGCAAGGGTTTTGTGGCTTTAATCTGCTCTTCTGACACAGTGTAGAAAACCTTGGCGCTGCTCAAATCACGGCTGCTTAAAACCTCAGTAATATTCACCGATTGCAGTCTTGGATCTTTGCTGTGATTTTTTAATAATAGCGTTAGTTGCCGCCGAATTAGCTCGTTGACTCTTTCAACCCGATAAGAAACTTGCTGCGCCATAGATTTAAATTTAGAGAGTGCGCGCTTTTTCAATACGCTCAAACACCTCGATTTTGTCGCCAACTTCAACATCATAATCAGCAACGCCAATGCCGCATTCAGTGCCAGATTTAACTTCTTGAACATCGTCTTTAAACCTACGCAAAGAATCCAGCTCGCCCTCAAAAACCACCACGCTATCACGCAAAACGCGAATTGGCAATGATTTTTTAACCACGCCTTCTTCAACCATACAACCAGCAATATCTCCCAGTTTTTGCGATTTGAACACCTCTTTTACATTGGCAATTCCAATGATATTTTCGCTCAATTCTGGGCTTAATAATCCGCCCATAATCGCTTTGACATCGTCAATTAGGTTGTAAATAATAGAATAATATTCAATGTTCACGCCTTCGCTATCAGCGGTTTTGCGTGCCATAGAATCAGCACGCACATTAAAACCAAGCACTAAAGCGCCCGATGTCGCTGCCAGCGTTACATCAGCATTATTGATGCCGCCAACGCCGCTGGACACCACATTAACTCGCACTTCATCGGTTGACAAATCTTCCAGCGCCCCAACCAAAGCCTGAGCCGAACCACGAACATCAGATTTAATCAGCACATTAACCGTGGAAACATCGCCTTCTTCCATTTTTTGTAGGAAGTTATCCATCTTTGATGCCTGCTGTTTTTGCAATGCTGCTTCACGATTACGCGCTCTTCTGAAATCCACCACCTCACGGGCTTTGCGCTCGGTTTCTACTACTAAAAATTCATCTCCAGAATCCGGCACGCCCGACAATCCCAACACTTCAACCGGAGTTGATGGCAATGCTTCGGACAAAATTTTGTCTTTGTCGTCAACCAGCTGTTTGACTTTGCCATATTCCAAACCAGCAATGATAATATCGCCTTTTTTCAAAGTGCCAGATTGCACCAAAACTGTGGTAACTTTGCCCAGCCCTTTTTCCAGCCGTGCCTCCAATACCGATCCTTGCGCCGAACCTTCGGCAACAGCACTCAGCTCGGCAACTTCTGCCGTTAAAGCAATTGCCTCCAACAAATCATCAACCCCCTCGCCAGTATGCGCCGAAACACCAACCATCAACACATCGCCGCCCCAATCTTCAGCAACAACGCCGTGCGCAGAAAGACCTTGACGCACTTTGTCAATATCCACACCATCTTTATCAATCTTGTTAATGGCAACAATAATTGTCACTCCAGCCGCTTTTGCATGCTCAATTGATTCAATAGTTTGCGGCATAACTCCATCATCAGCAGCCACCACCAAAACAATAATATCGGTGATATTAGCGCCACGAGAACGCATTTTTGCAAACGCCGCATGCCCCGGAGTGTCAATAAAAGTGATGGTTTTGTCGTTTGCTTGCACTTGATAAGCGCCAATATGTTGGGTGATTCCGCCAGCCTCGCCATTTACTACTTTTTCTTTGCGAATATAATCCAGCAGCGAAGTTTTGCCGTGGTCAACATGCCCCATAACAGTTACCACTGGCGGTCTTGGGATGGCATCACCAGTGGCAGTTGACCTTTCAATTGCCACATCTTCAATAGTCGCATCAACACTGGCAACGCCTGTATGTCCCATTTCTTCCACCACTATCAGCGCAGTATCTTGGTCAATCACATCGTTTAGAGTTACCATAACGCCCATTCCCATCAGCACTTTTAGCACCTCACCGACCTTGGTTGCCATTTTTTGTGCCAAATCGCCAACCTTGATATTCTCAGGCACAGCAATTTCACGCACAACTTTTTCAGTAGGCTTTTGAAAACCGTGCTGCGCTTGGTCTTCTTGCGCTTTTTGGCTCAAACGAGTGCGGTCTTTTTTCTTTAATTTGCGATTGGTTTTTTTTGCCACATGCAATTGCTCACGCCCGCCATCACCAGCATTACGCAAACGCTTTGGTTTTTTGCGCTGTTTGTCAGCATCTGTTTCTGCAGGTTTTGCTGGCTCTTTTTTTACCTCAAGTTTTGCTTGTTCTTGCTGCTGTTTTAAATTTTGCGCATCTTGCTTTTGCTGCTCAGTCATTTGTTTGCGCTTGGCATCTTGCTCTAATAATTTTTCCTCTGCCACCTGTCCGGCTTCCAGCGCCACTTTGGCTGCTTCGGATTGCTTGGTATCAGTGACGCTAATTTTCGCTGCTGGCTTTTTGCTGCCACGCAAAATCTGTATTTCCACAGCAGAAACATCAGAAGCCGCAGTTTTACCAGTAACGCCAGCATCAGCCAGACTTGCAATAATCTGTGCTTCAGATTTTTTCAGCAGTTTGGAAAGTGATTGAACTGTATGTGCCATAAGTCTTACCTTTGTTTATTATCAATTATTTAAACCAGCCTTCATTTTCGCGCGCCGTCATAATTACAGTAGAAGCAAGTTCTTTGTCGATTACTTTAATATCCAGCAACTCGTCAATAGAAAGCTCTGCCAAATCGCCGACTGCGGTAATCTCTGCCTTAACCAATGCTTGTGCCAGATCGTCATCAATGCCCTCAATTGCGCTGAGAGTTTCAAAAGAATCGGCATCGTTAAAAGTTTGCACCAATTGCGCATCAGTGGCGCGGGATTGCATTTTTTCCACAATGGCAGCATCAAATTCTTCAATCGCTTCCAAGCTGGCACTGTCGGCATCAGCAATCGCATCAATGCTGCCAAAGCCTTCGTCAATCAACACTCCGGCAACTTCGGCATCAATACCTAATTGTTGAGCCAGTTTGTCGCCTACTTTTTGATTGTCTTCAGCGCGTTTTTCTTCTGATTCGCTGACCGACATTACATTTAGTTTCCAGCCAGTAAGCCGTGATGCAAGCTTGATATTTTGCCCGCCACGACCAATTGCCAGCGCTAATTGATCTTCTTCAACGGCAATATCCATTGAGCCTTTATCTTCGTCAATCATCACCGAGACGATTTCTGCTGGTGCCATTGCGTTGATTACATATTGAGTAGGATCTTCATCCCACAAAATAACATCAACTCGCTCTCCATTCAACTCGTTTGAAACTGCCTGCACTCTTGCGCCGCGCATTCCGATACAAGAGCCGATTGGGTCTAAGCGTTTGTCTTTGCTTCTGACTGCTAATTTTGCGCGCAATCCTGGATCGCGGCTGGCACCCATAATTTGAATAACGCCTTCAGATACTTCTGGAACTTCCATTTTAAATAACTCAATCATCATCTCCGAAACTGTGCGTGAAAGGAAAATTTGCGCCCCACGAACACTGGATTTCACCTCTTTTATATAGGCTCGCAAACGGTCATTTTTGCGAATAGATTCGTTGGCAATTAAATCAGATTTGGCAATCATCCCATCAACACCACCCATATCTACATAAGCATTTCCACGGTCAATACGCTTGACGGTCGCCATCACTACTTCGCCAACTCGCTGGCTATAATCTGTAACCACAACTTCTCTTTCTGCTTCACGCACTTTTTGAATAATTACTTGTTTGACGATTTGTGCGGCAATGCGTCCAAACTTTTCGGTAGCAATTGGCTCACGCACATAATCATCAACCACTACGCCGTTTGCTTGCTTGGCGTAAATGTGCAATTCGCTGTCAAATTCGGTGCCATCATCATCTACAAAATTCTCGCCATCAGCAATAACTTGCCATTGGCGAAAGGTTTTAAATTCACCACTATTTCTATCAATCTGCACGCAGGCATCAATATTCAAGCGTTTTTTGGTTGCAAGCGCCAACGCCTCTTCCAATGCATCAAAAACATCTTGTTGAGCAATTTTCTTCTCATTAGAAATTGCCTCAACCATTAAAAATAATTCTTTGTTTTCCACTTTGTTCTCCTAAAAACCATCATATATTAAATTTGCTTTATCAATCAAATCAATCGGCAGTCGGTGTTTGCCTGTTGCGCTCATCAATTCAATACTATTGTCTTGCTCGCTGACACTGCCGATAGTGCCGCTATATTTCCTTTGTCCGTCCACTGGCCGCAATAATCGCAGCTTAATTTCATTGCCCAAAAAACGCCGATAATGTTGCAAATGAAACAAAGGGCGCTCAACTCCGGGGGATGAAACTTCCAAATTATAAGCCATTGTAATCGGCTCTTCCACATCAAGAATACTGCTAAGTTGCCTTGAAACTCGCTCACAATCATCAACCCCTATGCCCTTGTCAGAATCAATATAAATTCGCAAAACACTATGCTTACCGCTGGCAACATATTCAATCCCCAGCAGTTCATAGTCCATATCCTCAATTACTGGGCGAATAAGGTTTTCAATTTTATCGCTGATTTTTGCCATAATCTTTGCTTAATAATCTTATTGTAAAAGTAAATAAAAACCCCCAAAAAGGGGGTTTAAAATTTGGTAGCGGGGGTAGGATTTGAACCTACGACCTTCGGGTTATGAGCCCGACGAGCTACCAAGCTGCTCCACCCCGCACTAAAATAAGAGATTTTACTCTAACTATGGCGCATTTGTCTATACAGTTAAAAAAAAACAGGATTTACCTGTTTATTTTGACATTAACTGAAAAAAAAATCATTTATCCAATATAATTGTTTTTTTGAATTTATCTAGTTATGCGCAATAATTATCATTCTGCAAATTTTTTACTTTCTTGCCCATCGCTCAAAGGTTGCCCTCCTGATATGGGGTATGAAGTGGTTTTTGCTGGGCGCTCTAATGCGGGGAAATCAAGCGCTATCAACACTCTTACTTTGCAAAAAAAGCTTGCTAAGGTTTCGCGCACTCCGGGCAGGACTCAGCATTTGGTGTTTTTTGGCTTGGATGATGAACGCCGATTGGTGGATTTGCCCGGCTATGGTTATGCTAAAGTGCCAGAGGCGATTAAAAAACAATGGCAGATTGATATGGGCGATTATTTTGCCCAGCGAAAATGTTTGGCGGGAGCGGTGCTGGTGATGGATGTGCGCCGACCACTGATGGAGTTTGATAAGATGATGTTGAATTGGTGCGTGCAGGTCAATTTGCCTACGCAGATTATTTTGACTAAATCAGACAAGGTAAAAAAAGGTGCTGCCAGCGCTGCTTTATTGCAGGTTGAGCGCGCTACTAAAGCTTTTCCTTATGTGCAAGTTTCGCTATTTTCCAGCCTGAAAAAACAGGGTTTAAGCAAACTGAGCAGCAGGCTTAACGATTTTTTTGCCTATGTGGATTAACGCCGACATCAGCAATATAAGCCAAAATTCAACGATTATTTTGGCGAATAATAGGCAAGTATTGGCGTTTAGCCGAACTTGGGGCAGGCAAAATGACAATTGCTCCCTGCCGAATGCTGTTAGTTGGCAGCAATATTTGCGTCAAACTTGGCAGGCGCTGGATCCTAATACAACTAAACGCTTGATTTCAAACAAGCTGGGGCGCGCCCTAATCCAGCGTTCGATGCAAAAATTGGGGCAACTAAAAGTTGACAGTCAACTGCTGAATGAGGTAGTTAAAAATAACGATTATTGCTCTGCGCATTTGATTGATTATGCCCAATTATCACAAAGTAATATCAACATTAGCAAGGCATTTGCGGCATGGATGGAAGATTACCAGCAGCGCAAACAACAAAATAATTTGCTCGATATTAACGATTTGCCAGCGCTCATTTCTCAGCATAGCGATAAACTCGACAAGCCTTATATTTACGGCTTTAAAACCTTAACTCCAACGCAGGAATTGTTGCTCGGCAAAATTGGCTATCAAACGCTTGATTTTACAGCGACAACTGCTGATAATGACAAGCTGACTTTTGCCAATACTGATGATGAAGTTTTGCAAGCAACCTTATGGGCAAAGGGTTTGCATGAACAGCAAGCGGATAGGCAGATTGCTGTGGTTTGCCCAAATTTGAACGCCAATCATCAGCAAATTAAATCTATTTTTGCGCAAGTTTTTGACAATGAGTTGGTGGAAACTGGGCAAAAATCTTACAATATTTCTTTGGGTTTGGCGCTGACTGATTATCCGCTAATCCGCCACCTGCTTGCTGTTTTGCAGCTTTGTGGACAATTGCAAAAAAATCGCATCAGCACCGAAACTTTTAATAGCGTTATCACTTCGCCTTATATTAGCGGGGCGCAAAATGAGCGAGCGCCTCGGTGTCTTTTGGTAAATCGGGTTTTGTCTTGGGCGCAAACGCATTTTAGCCTTGCCAAATTGCAAAAACATCTGGAAGCAACAAAACAAGCAAGCGCGCTGATTGAAACAATTGCCACGCAAAAAACGCCAGCAAAACAGAGCTTGGAACAGTGGCTGAATTTGTTTGATGATTACTTAGAGGCTTTTGGTTTTGCCGGCTCTCGGAGCTTGTCCAGCACGGAGTTTCAGCTGTTTAATAAATATCAATTGGAGCGTTATGAGCTAAATCAATTGGCGCAATTGGATGAAAAAATCTCGGAATCTGCTGCACTTTTTGAGCTGCAAAGTTGGCTTGCGCAAGTGATTTTTCAAGCACAATCTGGCAAAAATCAAATTCAGGTGCTTGGCAGTTTGGAGGCAGAAGGTCTGGTTTTTGACGATGCTTGGGTGCTGGGAATGAGCGCAGATTTTTTACCAAATACGCTAAATATGCCGCGTTTTATTCCCAGTGATATTGCCCAAAATCACCAAATTCCGCACAGCAATTTTGCCCTGATTGAAACAGACAGCATAAATACGCTAAATAATTTGAACAGCTTGGCACAGAAGGTGATTTTTTCGTATGCCAAAACGCATTTTGCCAGCGAGCAGCAATCATCTCCGATGCTAAAATTTGATACTGATGCAATAAAATTTGAGCATCAATTCACTCATCACAAATTGCAAAGTTTGACTAATGAACGAGCTGTGGCGCTGGTGGACAAGCAAATTAAAAGTGGGGTTGCGGTGCTTAAAAACCAGATGGCTTGCGAGTTTAAGGGTTTTGCTATGCGCCTGAAAATTCAATCTTTTGATGAGCCGCATATTGGACTTAGCAGGATGGAGCAAGGCAGTATTGTGCATTCTGCTTTACAATATTTGTATGAACAAATCAGCACAAAAGAGGCTCTGTTGGCGCTGAATGATGCCGATTTGGAAGCGCTGATTGAGCAAAAAATCGCGCAAGCTTTACACTATTATCCGAGCTCTGGTTTTAAGAAAAATGAGCAACAAAGAGTGGCAAAAATCATCCATAATTTTATGCAAATTGACCGACAACGAGAGGATTTTTTGGTGCTTACTACTGAAGAAAAAATCGATGCTGATATTGGCGGATTGCAATTTGAAGTGAAGCTTGATAGGTTGGATGAAATGGGGAATGGCGACCGGATTATTTTTGATTATAAAACTGGCAATAGCAGTAAAAATGATTGGTGTGGGGCAATAATTAAAGAACCACAATTGCCAATTTATGCGATAAACAAGGCGGCGCAGGGGGTGGCTTTTATTCAGCTAAATGCCGACAAAATCAGCATTAAGGGTTTGGCAAAAAATCAGGATTCATTGCCCAAACAGCGTCCGCATAAAGAGTGTTTGCAATGGGATGAGCAAATTGAGTTATGGCACAAATTATTGCAAACTGCCAGCGTGGATTTTCAGGCAGGATGCGCAGCGGTAGCACCGAATAAAGGCGCTTGCGATTATTGCGATTTTGATAGTTTATGTCGAGTCAATAAATAGTTTTATTAAGCGAATTTTTTCTATTTTAATGGCAGCGGCTATGTCGGTTTTGTCCAACTTTGCCACATCAATTGCTGCCAGCGTGGATGTCAATTTGCTGATATTTTGCACATCAACACCAAGCACTTCAAAGGTTTGTAATAATTCAGCAAAGCGATTTTTGCGTCTTATGGCATCGGTTTTGGCAAAAAATTGTAATATTTCTGCGTCATTTTGCTGGCTAAATTTTTGTGCAAATTGGTAATATTGATTGGTTAATTGCGCCAATTCTTGGTATTTTTTTGGGCATTTGAGGCGCTGGCAAAGCTGACCGATTAACTCAAAGTTTTCGTCTTTGAGCCAAATGGCAAATCGTATTTTGGCGCTGTCTGTGGGCATATTATCCAGCTTTTCAAAGGAGTTTTGATGGCGCTCATTTTCATAGCTTTTGAGTGGGAAAAACACTTTTTCATAAGCCCCACAAGCCGTTAACACCTTGAAAAATGCCGATGGGGTGTTGACAGATAATGCACGGCTTAATTCTTTGAAAATCCGCTCTGCTGTGAGCGCATCAACTTCGCCAGATGTCACCATATTTTGCATCAATTTGTGCGTTGAGTGTGCCACTTTGAAGCCAAATTTTTTAAATTGTGCGGCAAAGCGTGCCACGCGTAAAACGCGAACTGGGTCTTCGCTAAAAGCTGGGGAGATGTGTTTGAGCAAGCCATTTTCTATATCTGCCCTGCCGTTAAATGGGTCAAATAATTCGCCATCGCGTTCGGCAATAGCGTTGATGCTGATGTCACGGCGGGATAAATCTTGTTCCAAAGTAACACTTTTGCCACTGTCAAATTCAAAGCCATTATAACCTTTGCCAACTTTGCGCTCAATTCTGGCAAGGGCATATTCTTCTTTGCTTTCTGGGTGCAAGAATACTGGGAAATCTTTGCCCACTTTTTGATAGCCTAAATTCAGCATTTCGGCTGTTGATGAGCCGACTATTAGCCAATCTTTTTCGGTGTTGTTATCGGCAATTCCAAGTAATTTATCACGCACAGCGCCACCGACTAAATATTTTTTCATAATTTTTGTATTATAAAGTCCGTTAAATAAAGCAATATTTGCATATAATACACGATTAGACTTATTCATAGAGGATGCAAATGCACATTCATATTCTCGGCATTGCCGGAACATTTATGGGTTCATTGGCGCTGATTGCCAAGGGGCTTGGACATCAGATTAGCGGGCAGGATGAGGGGGTTTATCCGCCGATGAGCACGCAATTAGATGAACAAAATATCAATTATAGCAATGGCTATTTGCTGCAAGATTTACCCAAAGCTGATATTTATATTATCGGTAATGCCTTGTCTCGTGGCAATATTTGTGTTGAGGAAATCTTGCATAATCAATGGGCTTACACCTCTGGGGCGCAATGGTTGAGCGAAAATGTATTGCAAAATAAATGGGTGCTTGCTGTTGCTGGAACGCATGGAAAAACCACTACTGCCAGTATGTTGGCATGGATTTTGCAACAGGCTGGTTTAAATCCGAGCTTTTTGATTGGCGGCGTGGCAGATAATTTTGGCATTTCGTCAAGGCTGACTGACTCGGATTTTTTTGTCATTGAGGCTGATGAATACGACAGCGCTTTTTTTGATAAACGCTCAAAATTTGTGCATTATCATCCTAAAACTTTACTGATTAATAATCTTGAATTTGACCATGGTGATATTTTTGATTCTATTAAAGATATTCAAAAACAGTTTCATCATTTACTACGAATTGTGCCTGATAATGGTCTGGTTATTTATCCGCCAGATAATCAAAATATTGAACAAGTGCTTGCTATGGGAGTATATTCGGCTAAACAAATGCTTCCTGCTGCTGAGATTTCGCTCAGTGAAAAAGGCACAACTTTTACTTGCAAAGATGGGTCGGTGGATTGGAATTTGCTCGGCGCACATAATATGCAAAATGGGCTGGGGGCTATTTATGCCGCTGCGCATATTGGCATAAATTTTGCCACAGCAAGCGCTGCACTTGGCACTTTTGCTGGGGTTAAGCGCCGTTTGGAAGTCAAATATCAGTCTGCGTATATTACGCTATATGACGATTTTGCCCACCACCCTACTGCCATTAAGACCACGCTGGCAGGGCTACGCAATAAGATTGGCACTGAGGAAATTATCGCTATTTTAGAGCTGCGTTCTAATACGATGAAATCTGGTGTGCATCAGCAAACTTTGGCTAAATCTTTGAGTGACGCTGACAGAGTGTTGGTTTTGCGCCCAGAAAATCAAGATTGGGATATTGATGCAGCGTTTGCTAAGGGCAATTTATTTGCCTCTGTTGATGCTATTGTAACGGAGTTAAAACAGATAAAACAAGGGCATTTTGTGGTAATGTCAAATGGTGATTTTGGTGGTATTTTTAATAAAATTATCAAGCAGTTGAAAGGTTAAGAAAGCTTGGATTTGATAGTCGCTGAGACTAATCCCATATCGGCTTTGCCTGATAATTGAGACTTCAACATTCCCATCAGTTTGCCTATATCTGCCATAGAATTTGCGCCGCTGCTGGAAATTGCCTCGTCAACGGCGCTGGCAATTTCATCCGCTGACATTTGCGCGGGCATATAGTTATTAATAATATTCAGCTCTGCTTGTTCGATTGCCACTAAATCGCTACGATTTGCTTGCTCAAATTGAACGATGGAATCTTTGCGCTGTTTGAGCATTTTTTGAATAACTGTCAATATTTGCACATCATCAAGCTCAATGCGTTCGTCTATTTCTCTTTGTTTGATAGCGCCTAAAATCATCCGCACGGCTTTAAGTGCGTCTTTATCTTTGGCTTTCATTGCCGTTTTCATATCGGCAATAATGCGTTGTTTTAGCTCAGACATAGTGCCAGCTTGGCTTAATACATTCGTTTGCGGTGAATGCGATTTTTTGCTATTTCTTTGTGAGTGCGTTTGACGGCTGCCGCTTTCATCCGCTTGTTGACCCATGTGGCTTTTTCGTAGAATTCTTTTTTGCGCACATCGGTAATCACACCAGCGCGGTCGCAAGTGCGGCGGAAGCGTCTTAGGGCAATATCAAATGGTTCGTTCTCTCTGACTTTAATTGAGGGCATATTGGTTTCCTTTATAAATCTGTGGTTTCTTCGGCAACACTGTCGGTGCTGTCAAAATCAACTAATTGAACAATCGCCATTGGCGCTTTATCACCAGTGCGAAAACCGTCTTTAAGAATGCGGGTATAACCACCAGCACGGCTTTGGTAGAATGGGCCTAATTGGGTAAATAGCTTGGCAACCATCGCATCATCACGCAATCTTGCAAATGCGCGGCGGCGATTGGCAACACTATCGGTTTTAGCTTTGGTGATTAGCGGCTCAACAACACGGCGTAGCTCTTTGGCTTTTGGCAATGTTGTTCTGATGGTTTCATGCAAAAACAGTGAATTTGCCATATTCTTAAACATCGCCTTGCGGTGAGAAGAATTGCGGTTTAATTGTCTTCCTGACTTTCTGTGTCTCATTATTTTTCCTTATTCGCTCATTAAATCAACTGGCGGCCAATTTTCGATGGCAGTGCCTAATTCTAAGTTTTTGTCGGTTAATACTTCTTTAATTTCATTTAATGATTTACGCCCTAAATTAGGGGTTCTAAGCAAGTCTTGCTCAGATTTTTGAATGAGATCGCCGATGTAGTAAATTTGCTCTGCTTTGAGACAATTTGCGCTGCGAACGGTTAATTCTAATTCGTCTACCGCTGCTAATAATTGTGGATCAAAATCGTCTGAAGTAGGTAGGGCTTCTTGCTCTTCAACTAATTCCAATTCAACAAATGAAGATAATTGGTCTTGCAGGATTGTAGCTGCGCGCTTGATGGCTTCTTCGGCATTTACCGAGCCATTAGTTTCCATTTCAATATTGAGTTTGTCGAGATTTACTTTTTGTCCAACACGAGCAGCATCAACGGTGAAACTGACGCGTTTGATTGGTGAAAAGCTGGCATCTAATTGCATACCGCCGATGGCTGAGGCATCTTCATCACGGGCAACTGCGGAATCATAGCCGATGCCAGTGCCGATTTTCAGAGTCATATTAATATGTCCGCCAGCATTGACTGTGGCAATTACTTTATCTTTGTTAAACACTTGAACATCAATACCATTTGCCTCAATATCGGCCACTGTGATTGCGCAAGGGCCTTTTTTGTCGATGACAACTTGCGCTGAATTTGAGGCACTGAGTGCCACGGAAACTTCTTTGAGGTTTAGCAAAATATCCAGCACATCTTCTTGCACGCCATCAATGGTTGAAAACTCGTGCATCACCCCTTCAATTGCTACTTCTGTAATTGCCGAGCCCACCATCGAAGACAGCAAAGTTCTTCTCAATGCGTTACCGAGTGTGTGTCCAAAGCCTTTTTCTAAAGGCTCAAGAATAATTCGATATTGATTATTCGCCGTTTCTGTTAATTCTGCTAACTTTGGTTTTAAAAAATCTCTTGCGCTTCCTTGCATAATATTTCCTTTATTTTGAATATAATTCAACGATTAAATGCTCAGCAATATCAGAATATAACTCATCTCTTGCTGGAACATTTTTAAATACACCTTTTAGTGTTTTTGTATCTACATCAACCCATTCCGACTGCTCACCTTGTGCGGCAAGTTCTAATGCTAATTGGATGCGACCTTGTTTTTTGGATTTTTCTCTAATGGCAATTTCGTCATTTGCACTCACTTGATAAGAGGGAATATTGACGACCGAGCCGTTAACTAATATGGATTTATGCGCAACTAATTGTCTGGATTCAGATCGGGTTGAGCCAAAACCCATACGATAAACAACATTATCAAGGCGGCATTCTAATAGGCTTAATAAATTCTCACCAGTTGAGCCTTTCTTTTGTGAGGCTTTTTTATAGTAGGAATGAAATTGTTTTTCTAAGATGCCATAAATGCGCCGCACTTTTTGCTTTTCGCGTAGTTGCAAACCGTATTCTGTGCCTTTTTGTTGGCGCGCATTTGCTCCGTGCATTCCCGGCAATTGCGATACTTTGCATTTGGAATCTAATGATCTGATGCCACTTTTTAGAAATAAGTCTGTGCCTTCACGGCGTGCTAATTTACAAGTGGGTCCGGTATATCTAGCCATAATTTATCCTTATACTCTGCGTTTTTTAGATGGACGACAACCGTTGTGAGGGATTGGCGTAACATCTGTGATTGATTGAATTTTCAAACCTTGGGCGTTGAGGCCTCGGATGGCTGAATCTCTGCCCGGCCCTGGGCCTTTGACCCGAACATCTAAATTTTTCATCCCAAAAGATAGGGCTTTTTCGCCACAATTTCCAGCAGCGACCTGTGCGGCAAATGGAGTTGATTTTCTTGAACCTCTATAACCAGAGCCGCCAGAAGTTGCCCAGCAGACTGCATTGCCGTGGCGGTCGGTAATCATAACGATAGTATTATTGAATGTTGCGTTAATATGCGCAATACCGTCAGTAACGACTTTTTTAGATTTTTTCTTGGTTGGAGCTTGTGCCATAGTTTGTTCCTATAATTATTTGATTAAACGCCGTGGTCCCTTGCGAGTTCTGGCGTTGGTTTTTGTTCTTTGACCGCGAAGTGGCAATGATTTGCGATGACGAATGCCGCGGTAGCAGCCTAAATCTCTTAGGCGTTTGATGTCCATTGCGATTTGACGGCGCAAGTCACCTTCTATTTCAAACTTGGCAACTTCCAAGCGTATTAGCTCTAATTGATCTTCAACCAAATCTGCTACTTTAGTGGTCTCATCCATCTTAATCGCCTTACAAATTGCCTTTGCACGCGTAGTGCCAATGCCGAAGATTGATTGTAAGCCAATAACAATATGCTTATTTGTTGGAACATTTATTCCCGCTATTCTTGCCATTTATTCTGTCCTATTCTAATGCTTTGTTAAAATTTGCAAAGCCAGTAATTATACCTTGCTTGCCTTGCTTTTGTCAATGCTCAATTAACCTTGTCTTTGCTTGTGCCGAGGCTCTTTACAAATGACACGAATTACGCCGTGACGCTTAATAATTTTGCAATTATTGCAAATTTTCTTAACTGATGCCCTTACTTTCATAATATTCGTCCTTTAATTTAAGCTTAATTTAAACCTGATTTTCGCATTAATGATTCATACTGATTAGACATTAAATGTGATTGTGCTTGGGAAATAAAATCCATCACCACCACAACGATAATTAGCAAACTGGTGCCGCCAAAATAAAATGGCACATTCCAATACAAAATCAAAAATTCTGGCAACAAACAAACCGCAGTGATATAAACCGCACCAGAGGCTGTAAGGCGTGATGTTACGGCATCGATGTATTCTGCTGAATGTTTGCCGGGGCGAATGCCTGGTATAAAGCCACCAGATTTGCGTAGATTATCAGCCATATCTTTGGAATCGAAAGTTAGCGCTGTGTAGAAAAATGTAAAAAACACAATTGCCAAACCATAAAACATAACATACAAAGGCTGTCCCGGAGAGAAACCAGCAGTAAAACTAGCCAGCCATTCCCAGCCTTCTGATTGTGAAAACCAGCCGCCTAATGTTGCTGGAAATAGAATAATTGAAGAGGCGAAAATTGGTGGAATTACGCCGGCCATATTAATTTTAAGCGGTAAATATGAGCTTTGTCCGCCGACCATATTGCGCCCTTGTTGGCGTTTGGCATAATTCACCATAATGCGCCGCTGCCCTCGTTCCATAAACACCACAAATGCTGTTACCAGCAAGGTCATTGCCAATAATATTACTACTAAAATAACGGCCAATTCACCAGTGGAAACTAATGAGAAAGTTGATCCTAATGCTGATGGCAGGCCTGAAACAATACCGGCAAAAATAATCATTGAGATACCGTTGCCGATGCCTTTTTCAGTGATTTGTTCACCCAGCCACATCAAAAATAGCGTGCCGGTGGTGAGCGTTACCACGGTTACCAAGCTGAAAACAAAGCCTACATTGGTTACCAAAGCTACGCCGCCAGCGCTTTGTGATTGCAAGGCAATGGATATGCCATACGATTGGAACACTGCCAGAAACACTGTGCCTAAGCGGGTGTATTGGGTGATTTTGCGTTTGCCGGTTTCACCTTCTTTTTTCAATTGTTCCAACTTCGGCACTACTGATGCCATCAATTGGATGATAATAGATGCTGAAATGTAGGGCATAATTCCGAGCGTAAAGATGGACAATCGCTCTAATGCGCCGCCAGAAAACATATTAAACATATCCAAAATCGTGCCTTGTTGATCTTGCACCAGTGATGCCAATGCGGTTGACGAAATAAATGGGATGGTGATATGCGTGCCTAATCTAAAAACGATTAGCGCTCCCATCAAAAAGAATATACGCCTTAATAAGTCTTGAGAAAATGCTGGCTGGCTCATAAATTATTCACCCACCGAGCCTTTAGCAGATTCGATTGCTGCTTTTGCGCCTTTGGTTGCTTTGATGTCAGTTAAGCTGATTGCTCTGGTGATTTCACCAGAAAGCATTACTTTGACTCGCTTAATGTTTTTGGTTATGAGATTGTGTTTTTTTAAAACCTCGATATTAATTTCACTCTCTGTCAATTTGTCAAGCTCGGATAGCGTTACTTGTGCTGTGGTAATTGAGACTCGTGAAGAGAAACCTACCTTAGGCAAACGGCGCTGCAATGGCATTTGTCCGCCTTCAAAACCGATTTTAGTAAAACCGCCTGAACGCGCTTTTTGCCCTTTATGCCCACGACCACAGGTTTTGCCAGTGCCACTGCCGATGCCGCGACCAACGCGTTTTCTGCTTCTCTTTTCGCCTTCTGCTGGTGATAATGTGTTTAGTTGCATAGTATTCATAGTTAATCCTTTTTTTTAGCCTTCTACTTTCAACAGGTATGCTACTTTGTTAATCATACCGCGAATTTCTGGGGTGTCTGCCAGCTCAACTGTGTGGTTGATGCGTTTTAGCCCAAGCCCTGTTATTGTTGCACGATGCTTTGGCAAACGACCGAAAAAGCTTTTTACCAAAGTTACGCTGACAGTTTTTTTGCCAGCTTGCTTTTTAGCTGCTGGTTTTACCGCTGCTACTTTTGCTACTTTTTCTGCTGGTTTTGCCGCTGCTACTTTTGCTACTTTTGCTGCTGGTTTTGCCGCTGCTACTTTTGCTACTTTTGCTGCTGGTTTTTTAGCAACTGGCTTTTTAGCAACTGGCTTTTTGACGATTTTTTTCTCTTCAGCCATTATACTTCTCCTCTAATTTCTTCAACAGTTTTTCCGCGTTTTGTAGCTACAAATTGCGGAGATGACATTGATGATAAACCCTCAATAGTTGCGCGAACAACGCTTATAGGATTGCGAGTGCCATTGCATTTTGCCAAAATATTATGCACGCCAACTGCTTCCAATACGCTTCGCATCGGGCCGCCAGCAATAACGCCTGTTCCTTCTGATGCTGGCTGCATATAAACTTTAGCGGCGCCGACATTGGAAGTAATTGAGTAATAAAGTGTGCCGTCTTTGAGTGGCACTTTTTTCATAGCTTTTTTTGCTTTGTCCATTGCTTTTTGAATGGCAATAGGCACTTCGCGTGCTTTGCCTGTGCCGTAGCCAACTTTACCATTGCCATCGCCAACCACAACTAATGCTGAAAAGCCAAAGATGCGTCCGCCTTTGACCACTTTTACCACGCGACGGATATTGACTAACTTTTCAATGTAATCATCGCCATCGCTATCTTTGTTATTCTTTTTTTGATATTCAGCCATTTTTTTTGCCTATGTTTTTTATTTTTTAAAAGTTTAAACTCTTGGAATTAAAAGTCTAAACCGCCTTTCCTTGCTGCTTCTGCTAATGCTTTGATGCGTCCATGGTATTTAAAACCAGAACGGTCAAATGCAATTTTTACTATTTTTGCAGCTTTTGCTGCTTCGGCAATTTTACTGCCAATTTTTGTTGCTGCTTCAATATTGCCGCCATTTTTTTCTTTTAAACTGGATGCCATAGCTACAGTTTTTGTGCCACAAGAGCTAATTACTTGAGCATAAATATGCTGCGAAGTTTTGTGCACGCATAAACGCGGAACGCCTCTTTCAGCATGCTTTGCTCTAAATTTAGTTGTTCTTCTTAAACGAGCTTGTTTTTTAGAAAGTTTCATACAATCACCTTAATTAATTATTTTTTCTTAGCTTCTTTGCGCACTACATATTCATCGGTATAACGAACACCCTTGCCTTTATAAGGCTCTGGTGGACGGAAAGCGCGAATTTCAGCGGCAGCTTGACCAACTTTTTGTTTGTCTATACCCTTGATTACAATCTCAGTTTGAGATGGAGTTTCAGCGCTAATCCCCTCTGGCAACAAATATTTAACCGGATGGGAAAAACCCAAAGTCAAGTCCAATACTTTGCCAGCTGCTTTGGCACGATAACCAACACCGATTAAGCTGAGCTTCTTTTCCCAGCCATTTGCAACACCTTGAATCAAATTCGCAGTGTTTGCCCTTGCTGTGCCTGCTTGCGCCCAGCTCTTTTTTTGCTCTTTTTTGTCAAGCTTGGCAATGTCAAAAGTCAGGGTGTTTTCTGCATTTGTAATTACTACTGCTGGATGCACCTGCATTTGCATTTGCCCCAATTTGCCTTTGACTGTCATCGAATGACCATCTAATAACACTTCTATTCCAGTTGGAATTTCGATTGGTAATTTTGCAATTCTAGACATCTTATAACTCCTTTAAGAAACGCTACACAAAATTTCGCCACCAACACTTTGTGCAGCGGCGTTTTGCCCTGTCATTACGCCTTTTGGCGTTGAAACAATAACAATACCAAGCCCATTCATTACACTTGGCATTTCTGTGCTTTTAACATAAACTCGCAAACTTGGCTTGGAAATTCTTTCCAATGAATCGATAACTGGCTTGTCGTCATAATACTTTAGCTTGATTGTCAGCATTTTAGTTGCTTTTTCACCAGCAACGCTAAACGAATCAATATAGCCTTCTTGCTCCATTACTTTGGCAATATCAGCTTTTAAATTTGATGCTGGAATGTTGACTTCCTTTTTGGCAACCATATGGGCGTTGCGAATTCGGGTCAACATATCAGCGATTGGGTCAGACATACTCATAATTTTTTCTCCTACCAGCTTGCTTTGGATAAACCAGGAACTTCGCCGTTCATAGTGCGTTCTCTAAGTTTGATTCTAGATAAGCCAAACTTGCGATAAAAACCGTGCGGGCGACCAGTTAAACCACAACGACTTCGTTGTCTTGTCGGTGAGGCATCGCGCGGCAATGCTTGCAATTTGATAATTGCTTGAAAGCGCTCTTCAGCAGATGAGGCAACGCTTTTAATAGTTTTCTTCAACTCAAGGCGCTTGCTTCGGTATTTTTCCACCAACTTCGTGCGCTTGATGTCTCTATTTATCATTGATTTTTTAGCCATTTTACTGTCCTTTTTGTTCGCTTTTAAACGGGAAATTAAACATTGCTAATAATTTCATAGCGTCTTCGTTATTTTTTGCATTGGTAGTGATAGCAATATCCATACCGCGCACTTTTGTTACTTTTTCAAAATCAATTTCTGGGAACACTATTTGCTCTGTCAGCCCCATATTGTAGTTGCCACGGCCATCAAATGATTTGGCGTTCAGTCCACGAAAATCGCGAATACGCGGAATAGCAATATTGACTAAGCGGTCTAAAAATTCATACATTTTTTCTTTGCGCAGCGTTACTTTACAGCCGATGGCATTGCCCTCTCTGAGTTTGAAACTTGCTACTGATTTACGCGCCATACAGGTCATTGGTTTTTGTCCGGCAATTAGGCTCATTTCTTCCAATGCATTTTGCAAGACTTTTTTGTCGCCCAGCGCACTGCCAAGACCCATATTGATAACAACTTTTTCAATTTTGGGAATTGCCATTGGATTCTTCTCGCCCAACTCTTTTTGCAAAGCGGGGAGGATTTCTTGTTTATATTGTTGTTGTAATCTAGACACGGTATTTTATCCTTTAACTATTTCAAACGATTGCATCGCCGTTTGATTTAAAAAATCTTTCTTTATTGCCATCTTTATCGATGCGAATGCCAACTCTATCTGCTTTTTCACTTTTGCTATTGTAGATAGCGACATTGGAAATTGCCATTAACATTTCTGTATCAACAATGCCTCCGGTAACGCCAGCATTTGGGTTGGGCTTGGTATGTTTTTTAGCGATGTTCAGACCTTCTACTATAACTTTGTTTGCTGTTACTTTGGTAACAGTTCCAGTTTTTTCTTTGTCTTTACCAGCAATTACAATCACTTCATCGTTTAATTTAATTTTTTTCATTATAGAACCTCTGGCGCTAATGACACAATTTTCATAAATTTTGCACTCCGCAACTCACGAGTTACTGGGCCAAAAATGCGTGTGCCGACTGGCTCAAGCTTGGTATTTAATAATACTATTGAGTTGTTATCAAAGCGAATGCGAGAACCATCAGCACGGCGAACACCTTGTGCTGTACGCACTACAACTGCATCATACACATCGCCTTTTTTCACTTTGGCACGCGGAGCTGCTTCTTTGATGCTGACTTTGATGACATCGCCAATGTTAGCATAACGGCGCTTAGAGCCACCTAATACCTTTATACACATCGCTTTAACGCCACCGCTATTATCAGCAATATTAAGTTTTGTTTGCATTTGAATCATATCTTTTTCTCTTATTTAGTTAATCAATCGCAACTGATTTTTCCAGCACTTCTAACAGCGCCCAGCATTTGGTTTTAGAAAATGGCTTGGCTTCAATAACCCGAACAATATCGCCTAAGCCGCACTGATTTTTTTCATCCTGCGCATGCACTTTGGTGCTACGCTTGATGTATTTTTTATAAATTGGGTGACGAACTTTACGCTCAATTTCAACCGCAATAGTTTTATCACGGCTGTTGCTAACAACCTTGCCCATTAATACTCTTTCTACTTTGTTTGCGCTCATACTTGTTTCTCTTTAATAATAGTTTTAACTCGTGCAATTGACTTTTTGACCTTTCTCAACTTGGATGAATCTTCTAATTGTGCACTTTTGTGTTGCATTCGTAGCTCAAAATGCTCTTTTAGTAGCCCCATTAAAGTTTCATTTAATGTCTCGGTGTCTTTGCCTCTTAATTCTTGTGCGTCCATTACATTACCATCCTTTTAATTACTTTTGTTTTCACTGGTAATTTTGCTGCTGCCAGTGCAAATGCTTCTAATGCAATAATTTCATCAACTCCTTGCATTTCAAACAACATTTGCCCCGGCTTAATTTGCGCAACCCAATATTCAACAGCGCCTTTGCCTTTACCCATTCGCACTTCTAACGGCTTTTTGGTAATAGGCTTGTCTGGAAATATGCGAATCCAAATCTTGCCCTGTCGTTTTACATGGCGAGTCATAGCGCGGCGAGCAGATTCAATCTGCCTTGCGGTCATCCTACATCTTCCAACAGCCTGCAAGCCGACTTCACCAAAACTAACCTTGTGTCCAGTTGCAAGACCACGGTTGCGGCCTTTCATCATTTTTCTGTATTTTGTGCGTTTAGGTTGTAGCATTTTTAATCCTTATTTCTTACTTGTTGACTGTTAGCACCACGGCGAGCAACCTCTTCTAAAGTGCCTTTTTTGTGGTCTAAAACTTCGCCTTTAAATATCCAAACCTTAATGCCAATCACTCCATATTGGGTGTTGGCGCCATAATGTGCATAATCAACATCAGCTCTAAAAGTGTGCAATGGCACTCGACCTTCACGATACCATTCAGAGCGGGCAATTTCTGCACCGTTGAGACGACCACTAACCATAACCTTGATGCCCTGAGCACCAAGGCGTGTGGCATTGCCCAATACTCGCTTAACAGCACGGCGATACATAACTCGCTTTTCCAACTGCTGGGCAATATTTTCTGCCACTAGGCGTGAATCCAGCTCCGGTTTTTTAATTTCTTCAATGCTAATATGCACTTGCATTCCCATCATTTTGGCAACTATGCCTTTTAATACTTCAATATCCGCGCCTTTTTTACCAATGACGATACCAGGGCGAGCGGTGTGGATAACAACTTTTGCTCTATCTGCCAGACGCTCAATTTGAATTCGGCTAACAGAAGCAGTTTTCAACTTCTCAAACAAGAAATCTCTTACTTCAATATCAGATAATAAATACTTGGAATAGTCCTTAGAGCTGGCATACCACTTGGAATCCCAATCTTTAACTATGCCCAATCTAATACCTTTTGGATTTACCTTTTGACCCATTTTAGTTTGTCCTAAATAATAATAAAATTATGCAGATTAATCCGCACTTACGCCAATTGTAATATGGCTTGTTCTTTTCAAAATACGATTCGCACGACCTTTGGCTCTTGGGCGAATGCGCTTCATTGTTGAGCCTTCGTCAATATAAACACTGCTCACTTTTAATTCATCGATGTCTAAACCATCGTTGTTTTCAGCGTTTGAAATTGCTGAATTTAAAACTTTTTTGACTAATACCGATGCTTTTTTATTGCCAAATGACAAAATATTAAGCGCCTGTGCAACTGGCTTTGAGCGAATTTGATCCGCTACTAATCGCGCTTTAAAAGCCGAGGTTTTTGCATATTTGTGAATTGCTTTAACTTCTTTCATTTTCAAATAGTCCTTTATTGTTTACGCCTTGCGGTCGCCTGAGTGTGCGTGAAATGTTCTAGTGGTTGCAAATTCACCCAATTTGTGCCCAATCATTTGCTCATTGATTGAGACTGGAACATGTGCTCTGCCATTATGCACAGCGATGGTCAGACCAATCATTTCAGGCACAATTACCGAACGCCGTGACCAAGTTTTGATTGGTTTTCTATCATTTATTTCTTGAGCAGTTAATACTTTTTTGATTAAATGCTCATCAACAAACGGGCCTTTTCTTAGTGATCTAGACATAATTATTCCTATTTATTCCTGCGGCGCACAATCAACTTATCAGTGCGTTTATTGCTACGAGTTTTATAACCTTTGGTCGGCGTGCCCCAAGGGGAAACCGGATGACGGCCGCCGCTGGTTTTACCTTCTCCGCCACCATGTGGATGGTCAACCGGATTCATCACCACTCCACGGACAGTTGGTCTAACGCCTCTCCAACGAGTCGCACCAGCTTTGCCTAATTTTCTTAAACTATGTTCTTTTTTGCAGACTTCTCCAATGGTTGCGCGACATTCTGCCAATACTTTACGCACTTCGCCAGAGCGCAATCTGAGGGTAGCATAGGCACCTTCTTTGGCGATTAGTTGTGCAGAAGTTCCTGCGCTACGAGCCATTTGTGCACCTTTGCCGGGCTTGAGTTCGATGGCGTGAATAACACTGCCCAATGGAATATTTGCACAAGGCATAGAGTTTCCTGCTTTGATGACAGCGTTAGCGCCTGATATAATTTCATCGCCTACGCTCAGGCCATTTGGCGCAATAATATATTTTCTTTCACCGTCTGCATACAAAACTAAAGCGATGTTAGCACTACGATTTGGATCGTATTCTAAATGCTCAACTTTTGCGCTAATATCGTCTTTGTTGCGTTTGAAATCAATAATGCGATAGCGGCGTTTATGCCCGCCACCTTTGTGACGGACCGTAATCTTACCACGATTGTTACGGCCGCTGATTCTGTTTTTGCTTTCTGTCAAAGGTGCATACGGTGCGCCCTTGTGCAAATCTTTATCAACAACATTAACAACAAATCGTCTGCCGGGTGAGGTTGGTTTTCTTTTAATTACTTGTGCCATAATTTTTCTCTTTAAGCTGCGCCAACATCAATCATCTGGCCTTCAGCTATGCGAATCATTGCCTTTTTCCAATTGATACGGCGGCCTTTTTTGCCTTTATAAATTTTCTGTTTGCCTTTCACAACAGAGGTGGTTACATTTTCTACAGTTACGCTAAATAATGACTCAACTGCAGTTTTGATTTCTTTTTTATTGCTGTCAATACGCACTTTAAAAGCGTATTGATTTTGTGCGCCAAGCATAGATGTTTTCTCAGAAACAATTGGTGCTAATAAGGTTTTTAATACTTTTTCTTGATTCATAACTGCGCCTCAATTTTTTTCAACGCTGCTTCAGTAATCACCACATTTTCATAGCCAATTAGGCTCACTGGATCAATGCTTTGCGTATCACAAACGCCGACATGATATAGGTTGCGTGAGGAAAGATATAGGTTTTCATCCAGCTCGTCTGTCATTAATAAAGCATCTTTAACATCAAGTGTTTTCAGTAAAGCGGTTATATTTTTTGTTTTTGCTTCATTGACACCAAATTCTTTCACCACTTTTAAACGCTCAGTACGCGCCAACTCTGAAAAAATAATGCTGATTGCGCCTTTATACATTTTCTTATTGACTTTTTGGGCAAAGCTTCTTGGCTGGGCAGCAAAAGTTACGCCACCTGAACGCCAAATAGGTCCGCGCGAAGTTCCTGCTCTAGCACGACCTGTGCCTTTTTGCGCCCAAGGTTTTTTGCCGCCACCGCTCACTGCTGAGCGATTTTTCTGCGCTTTAGATCCGCTGCGACCAGTTGCCATATAAGCCGTTGTTACTTGATGCACCAGCGATTTGTTGTATTCTCTGGCAAACACCTTGTCCGCAACTTCGGCAGAAGTGGATTTGTTGGTGGCAATATTTAATACTTTTAATTTCATCTTAAAACCTTATTTTTCTTTTTCAGTTTTTGCTTGGGCTTCATTTACAACTTCTGCCTTTGCTTCAGTTTTTGTTTCTGTTTCTGTTTCATTTGCAACTTCTGCCTTTGCTTCAGTTTTTATTTCTGTTTCATTTGCAGCTTCTGCCTTTGCTTCAGTTTTTATTTCTGTTTCATTTGCAACTTCTGCTACTGGCTTTTCTGCAACTTTTTGTTCTGCTGGTTCTGCTGGTTTTTCTGCAACTTTTTGTTCTGCTGGTTTTTCTGCTACTTTAACCGCTTCTGCTTCTGCCACTTTAGCTGCCTTAGCCGCTTCTGCTTCTGCTAATTGAGCGTCTTTTTGCTCTTGTAATTGCTTGCTAATATTGCTGTTAAATTTGTCTTTTTTGGCAGACAAAACTACTTTAACAAAACCTTTATTAGCGCCCGGAATTGCGCCTTTTATTAAAATAATATTTTTTTCGCTGTCAACTCGAATCACTTCCAGACACTCCTGAGTTACTTGCTCGTTGCCCATTTGCCCCGCCATTTTCTTGCCTTTAAAAACGCGGCCAGGATCTTGACATTGCCCTGTAGAGCCGATTGCTCTATGAGATATTGAGTTGCCGTGCGTAGCATCTTGCATTTGGAAGTTGTGGCGTTTTACTCCGCCCTGAAAGCCCTTGCCTTTGGAGTTGCCGGTAATGTCAACAAATTGGCCTTCACCAAAAATTGACAAATCAAAATCTGTCGCCCCTGCAATTTCATCAGCATCTGCTCTAAATTCCCATAACCCAAGCCCAATATCTTGCGTAGCTTTGGCGTAATGACCTTTGGTTGCTGATGAAACGCGGCGTAATTTTGCTTCGCCTTTTTTGTTGACTTTGGCACCAGTGGTAACTTGCACGGCACTATAACCGTCTGTTTCCACTGTTTTTGTTTGCACAACGCGATTAAGCTCGACCTTGATGACACTCACAGCAGTAGCTAAACCATCATCAGCTAAAATGCGCGTCATTCCTAATTTTTGTCCTACTAAACCAATTGCCATGATAATTATCCTATTACTTGCGTTTGTTAATTGAGCTTAATTGCAACATCAACACCTGCTGCCAAATCTAATTTCATCAGCGCATCAACTGTTTTATCAGTTGGACTAATAACATCCATTAACCTAATATAAGTTTTTAATTGATATTGGTCTCTGGCTTTTTTGTTGACATGCGGGGATGTTAAAACCGTCCAGCATTCTTTTTTTGTTGGCAAAGGAATCGGCCCTCTGACGCTAGCGCCAGTGCTTTTTGCAGTGGCAACAATCTCAACAGCTGACTTATCGATTAATCGATGGTCAAATGCCTTTAATTTAATTCTAATATTTTGATTACTCATAAATCTAATTCCTTATTAAAATTCGATTGCAAAATCAACTTTTACTTTCAACGAAAAAGCAAATATTATACAATAATATTAAGCTCTAAACTAACTAATTTAATCCGTTACCTTAGAAACAACACCAGCACCAACTGTGCGGCCGCCTTCTCTGATAGCAAATCTCAGACCATCTTCCATAGCAATAGGTGATAGCAGCTCTACTGACATTTTTACATTG
>VSKZ01000040.1 GCA_008364125.1 Candidatus Thioglobus sp.
CCAACATCTTGGTTTTATTTATCAATTTCACCACTTGTTGAAAGATTTTAGTAGGCAAGATAATCAGCAATTAATTGTTCTTTACCTTTTGCCAAAGCTGCCATTGCGCCCATAGTAGCATCTTTACGCGCGCCAGATTGAAAATCTTTTAACTGTTTAACAGTATAAGCGGCATGCTGACCTGCTAAATTCGGATAAGTTGGTATTGTTGATTTACCATTAGCACCATGACAACCAACGCAGCCGCTATTTGCATACGCATCACTGCCAGCATCTGCTTGAACCATTGAACTCATTGACAGCGCTACCGCTGCTGTTACTAAAATTTTTTTGCTTGTTGAAAACATATTATCTCCTTGTTTTTTTTAATAAAGTAAACGATGACAATTTTTTTGCCACAATCATCAATTATACCCTTTTCATAATTAAAAGTTATTAGTTATTACGACTTAGCCACGCCGTCAGTAACTTGATTTGCAACGCCGTGAGCCTGTCTTTATGCGCCGGCATTACGCCGTTTCTGCCGTTGGCAATTGATTGTTTAACTGTGGCTAAATCGCCACCATACAGCCAAGCGCTATCACCTAAATTTGGCGCACCAAATGCTGGATTTCCCTGCAAATTAGCCCCATGACAGGCAACGCAAAACTGCTGATATTTAGCTTTTCCTGCCCCGTGAGTTTTTTCGTTGTAATTATTATTAGCAATGCTGAGTACATATTTTGCCACCTTGTCGACACCATCTTTGCCCAGCGGAATTCCCCAAGCTGGCATTGTTGCCTTTCTGCCATTGGCAATAGTTTGAGTAATTTTATCAACAGTTGAGCCCCAAACCCAAGCATCGTCAGTTAAATTCGGAAAGCTTGGTTGTCCTTTTGCCTCAACACCATGACAGGAAGCACAATATTGCACAAAAGTATTTTTTGCCAATTTCATTGCCTCAGCGTCAAATTGCAAATGCACTATGTCTGTCTGCTCTAATTTCTCGGTTTTTCTATAATAATCGTCTTGGGTAGCTGCCTTGCTTAGCGCATATTTTTCAGAGATAAGCCCATTTGAAAGCAAGCCTGTATAGTTGCCAAAACTTGGATAAAACAACATATACAATATGGCAAAAATCGCAGCGCTAATACCAGACCAAAACCACCATGCTGGCACAGGGGCTTGACCTTCTTCCAAAGTTTCGTCCCACATAACTTCATGCTTAACTGGCTCTTTGGCATAATAAATCATAATCCCTAAAAACAATAGATATATTAGTCCTGCGATAGTTAATACCACCACTGTTATCTGCCAAAATAAAGGTAAATTAGCCATGTTTATCTCCTGCTACTTCTTCATCAAATAATGGAATATTCATACAATCATCTTGCGCTTGTTTGCTTTGCGACATTGACATCCACATAATAAGTGCAATCAAAAAGCCCATCGCCACCATATCGCCAATTAGCACAAACTGCCACATTAGCGAAAAGTACCTAATATTTGTAAATAAGCAATTATCGCATCTAACTCTGTTTTGTCGCTAATTGCTGATTTTGCTTGTTTAATCTCGGCGTCAGTATATGGATGACCCATTTTTTTCAGCAACTGCATTTTGGCAACAATTATGCTTTTATCAACTTTGTTTTTAGCCAGCCAAGGATAAGCAGGCATAATTGATTGAGGCACTACTGAGCGCGGATTGTGCAAATGCAACTCGTGCCATTTATCACTATATTTGCCGCCAAGCCTTGCCAAATCTGGACCAGTGCGTTTTGAGCCCCATAAAAATGGACGGTCATAAATGCCTTCGCCAGAAGTTGAAGCCGCGCCATAACGCATAACTTCTGCCACCAAAGGGCGCACTTGTTGAGAATGACAGCCCACGCAACCTTCGCGAATGTAGATGTCTCTGCCAGTCAATTCTAATGCAGAATAAGGTCGGACATTCGCCGTGCCTTTATGCAATGATTCGTCAAATAAGTTTGGCACGATTTGCACAAAACCGCCAATCGAGGTGACAATCAAGATGCCAAATATCAATAGCGCTGAGTTACTTTCAATGGTTTTATGTAGTTTTAACATTCAAATCTCCTAAATTTCGTTGCCTGCGTGAACCTTAGGTATTTTCACCAGCACCGGCAATGCACTTTTACTGGCAGCGTAAGTTCTATACAAATTATAAGTCATCAATAATGCACCACTTAAAAACAGCAAGCCGCCCACCAAACGAATCCAGTGATAAGGGATGGTAACCAGCATAATATCAATAAAGCTGTAATTCAGATGTCCGTAGTCATTTAGCGCTAAATTCATAACTCCTTGGGCAACGCCAGAACCCCAAAGCGCCACAATGTAAAGCAAAACGCCCATCAGCGCTATCCAAAAATGCACATTTGCCAAGCGCTTGCTGAATAATTCAGTCGTGCCTAATAATTTAGGAACTAAGAAATATAGTGTGCCAAAAGTTACAAAAGCATTCCAGCCAAGTGCGCCAGAATGCACATGCCCGACTGTCCAATCGGTGTAATGACTAATAACATTTACACTTTTAATTGCCAACATTGGACCTTCAAAAGTTGACATCGCATAAAAAATCATAGAAACCACAACAAACTTCATACCCGGGTCAGTGCGCAATTTATCCCAAGCGCCACTCATAGTCATCACCGCATTTACCATTGTCGCCCACGAAGGCAATATTAAAATAACACTCATTACCATTGCCACTGTCATTAGCCAATCAGGAATTGAAGTGTAATGCAAATGGTGTGGTCCTACCCAAATGTAGGTATAAATAAACGCCCAAAATGCAATCACTGAAAGGCGATAACTCCACACCGGCCTGCCAGCTTGCTTCGGCAAGGTGTAATAAAACATCCCCAAAAAACCAGCTGTTAGGAAAAACCCAACTGCATTATGCCCATACCACCACTGCACAATCGCATCCTGAGTGCCTTCGTAAATCGGATAAGACTGCATCCAGCTATAAGGAATTGCCAAATTATTAACAATATGAAGCATTGCCACAACGATAATTAGCGCTCCATAAAACCAATTTGAAACATAAATCGGGCGAATTTTTCTGGTAGCAAGCGTGCCAAAAAACACAATCGCAAAACTAACCCAAACTATGGTAACCGCAATATCAATCGGCCATTCAAACTCGGCATATTCCTTGCTTGAAGTATAGCCCATCAGCAAACTGGAAACACCAGCAGCCACGCCTATTTGCCAGCCGATTGCCACAATCCAAGCCAACTTCGGAGAAAATAGGCGCACATGACAAGTGCGTTGCACGCTATAAAAAGCCGTGGCAATCAGCGCCGAGCCGCCAAAACCAAAAATAACTGCATTAGTATGAAATGGTCGCAAACGCCCAAAAGTAATTTGCGCAATGTCAAAATTCAAATGTGGCATAACCAATTCAGCTGCCAAATAAACGCCAGCACTCATACCAATAACCGCCCAAATCATAGTGCAGGCAATCAAAAATACCGTTGCAGAATCCGTGTAATAAAGATTTTTATTCATAAATTTAAACTCCTAAATTAAGTCCGATACCTTGAACCCAAGCGATACTAATAATACCCAAAAAACACAAAAACCCAGTAACCACATAGCCTAAAAGCGAGCAGCCCATAAATACGCCGCGGTCGTAATCGGTTTTTAATAATACTGGAATAGAAGCAAATAGTAAATATCCACTGAGTGCAAAAATAGGCGGGATAACGATAACATGAAATAAAACAGAAGGATAGATATGCGCAATGCCGCCGAGCATAATTGGCGTTGTTACGAGGGTTACCACCGCAAAAGCGTCTTTTAAATTGGCATCTGGGGCATAAATACTTGCCATCCATTTAATTACCAAAGCGGTAACAAACCAAGCTGCCATTAGCGCCAAGGCATAAAAAATGGAGATGCTGATTGATTCTGCCAAAGACAGGCGAATCGGCTCGCCGATTCCCATTGACCAGCCATATTGATAAGTGCCATAAAAAGCGCTAATCGGCGGAATAAGAATTAGCCAAACTGAGAAACCAAAAAATAATTGGGCTGGTGAATATTGCGAATCCGCTAAACGCTTAATACTTGCCTGAATCATAATAATTTCTCATATTGCTTAAATTAATATTTAAAAATTATACTCATAAAAAAACCTATGGTTAAGTAAATTTTTTAGTTTTCATACATTCCAAATAAAAACTTAAAAACAAGAGTCTGAAAAAACCACCCACCCATTTATATCAGCAAAAACTAATACTGACTTATGCGGTATAATAGCCGTTTATCCGCTCACAAATCACCCAATGTCAAATACGCAAGAAAACTCTGCTACTGCTAAATTTAGCGATTTAGGATTGTCTGCTTCAATATTAAAAGTGCTGGATTCAATCGGCTATGAAAAGCCTTCGCCAATTCAACAGCAATGTATAACTCACTTATTAGCAGGCAAAGATGTGATTGGTCAAGCGCAAACTGGCACGGGCAAAACTGCTGCTTTTGTCTTGCCACTATTGGACAAAATTGACCTCAAATTAAACGCCCCGCAGATGTTAATTCTAGCGCCAACTCGTGAGCTGGCAATTCAAGTTTCAGAGGCAGTTCAAGTTTATGCCCGCGGAATGCCGGGGTTTAATGTGTTGCCAATTTATGGCGGACAATCTTACGATGTGCAATTGCGCCCTTTAAAACGCGGAGTTCACGCCGTAGTCGGCACGCCGGGAAGGGTGATGGACCACATAAAACGCGGCACTTTGAAGCTTGATAAATTACAATCATTCGTCTTAGATGAGGCTGATGAAATGTTGAAAATGGGCTTTATAGATGACATAAAATGGGTGATGCAGCGCATTCCTGAGCAGCGTCAAATTGCCTTATTTTCCGCGACAATGCCGGCGGTTATCAAAAAAGTTGCGGAAAAATTCTTAAATAATCCGCAAATTATTCAAGTCAAAAACAAAACCGCAACTGCCCCAACTATCACCCAAAAATATATGATGGTGAGCAATATGGCGCAAAAATTAGACGCGCTAACTCGCATTCTGGAAGTGATTTCATTTGATGCGATGATTGTTTTCACGCGCACCAAAACTATGACGATTGAGCTGGAAGAAAAGCTTTCAGCACGCGGGTTTTCTGCTGCTGCAATTAACGGTGACATCGCCCAAAATCAGCGTGAACGCATTATCAATAATTACAAAAAAGGCAAGATTGACATTCTCATTGCCACTGATGTAGCGGCGCGGGGCTTGGATGTTGAGCGCATTTCTCATGTGCTAAATTACGATATTCCGCAAGACGCAGAAAGCTATGTGCATCGCATCGGTCGCACCGGTCGGGCAGGGCGTAAGGGCGAGGCGATTTTGTTTGTTTCCAATCGCGAAAGGCGGATGCTTGCCACCATCGAGCGCGCTACGAAGCAGAAAATTGAGCCGATTGAATTGCCGAGTTCCAAGCTCATTAATGCCAAACGGATTGAGACTTTCAAAGAAAATATTGCCACCACAATTAACAACCAAGACCTACAAATATTTGAAAAATTAGTTGCCGAATTTCAAGCTGAAAATGCAGATATTGATCCGCTAAAAATCGCATCCGCTTTGGCTTTTATCGCACAGGGCAAAGAGCCTCTGCTGATTTCTGACAAAGTGCAAAATTTTGGTAAAGAGCAAAAATCAAAACAAGAAAAAATCATTCCAATCGCCGCAAGTCCATTGGCAGACAACCTGAAAATTCCAATGCGTCGCTATCGTATTGATGTCGGCAATAGTAGCAATGCAAAACCCAGCAATATCCTTGGTGCTGTGGCAAATGAAGCCGATATTGACAGCGAATTTATCGGCTCAATTCAGATTTTTGACAACTTTTCAACTATAGATTTGCCCGATGAAATGCCCAAGGAAGTGCTGCAAATATTGCAAAAAGCTATGGTCTGTGGCAAGCGCCTAAATATGGCAGAACTCACCAGCAAAAACAATATTGCAACAATAGGCGACTCAAAATCAAAAGGCAGATCTACACGCAAAAAGTTCTCCAAAGGACGCAAAAACACAAAACCAAACTATAAAAAACACACAGCAAAAGCATAAACGCCCGCTAAAACTATAAATTTATCAATAATATTTACACAAAGCGACCAACTATCATTAAAATAGCGAATGCTGGTAAGAATACAGCTGCTGTTTTATCGTTTGTAATGGCGCTTTGCGTTAGTTCTTAGTTATAAAAAAGTAGTGGTTTTTTTCGGTGTTTTTTTATAATAAAGGAGACATACAATGTCTACAACAGGAAAAGTCAAATGGTTTGACGCAAAAAAAGGTTTTGGTTTTATTGAGCAAGAAAGTGGCGATGATGTGTTTGTTCACTTCCGCGCTATTCAAGGCGATGGTTACAAGTCATTAGACGAAGGCCAAGAAGTTGAATTCGATTTAGAAGACGGCGCCAAAGGCCCTCAAGCTGCGAATGTTATTCCACAATAATTAACATTACGCAAAACCAAAAAAGCCCAGCTTAATCGCTGGGTTTTTTTTCGGTAATATACTTGCGTATAATAAGACAGATGAAAACATTTTATTGGTATGACTTTGAGACTTTTGGCATCAACCCAAAAACCACGCGCATTGCACAATTTGCTGGTATTCGCACGGATGAAAATCTGAATATTTTGGATGAGCAAATGTTTTATTGCAAGCCAAGCAACGATTGCTTGCCGTTTCCAGAAGCCTGCGCAGTAACTGGAATATCGCCGCAACTTTGCGCGCAAAAAGGTGTGATTGAACACGACTTCATCAAACAAATTCACGCTCAATTTTCCACTCCGAACACCTGCATAGTTGGCTACAATTCCATCCGTTTTGACGATGAATTTACCCGCTATGCCCTATATAGAAATTTTATCGATCCTTACAGCTGGCATTGGAAAAATGGCAATAGCCGCTGGGATATTTTGGATGTGGTGCGCCTGTGTTATGCACTAAAAAAGGACGACTGTTTGAAGTGGGTATTTGATGAAAATGGCAATCCAATTTTCCGCCTTGACCAACTTGCCCCGGCAAACGGTATTGAGCATAGCGATGCCCACGATGCTTTGGCGGATGTGCGTGCTACTATTGCGATTGCCAAGATTATTAAAGACAAACAAAGCAAATTATTTGACTATGCTTTTACTCTGCGCGACAAAAAAACGGTGGAAAAAAACATCCAGCTATTTGAGCCGATGCTGCACACTTCTGGTATGTATCCTGCCTCGCTTTCTTGTATGCGTTTATGCGTTGCGTTAGCATATCATCCGCAATATAGCGACCGCGCGATTGTGTTTAATTTGGATCAAGATCCTGCTATTTTGCTTGAGAGTGATGTTGAAGAATTGAAAAAACTTATGTTCGTTAAACAAGCAGAATTGCCATCAGGAGTGGAGCGTTTGCAAATTAAAGAGTTGATTTTCAATAAAAGCCCGATGTTTGTTGCCAACATTTATAAGCTTGATGCAAAAATCATCGAGCAACTGCAATTAGATATGCCGACTTGTTTGCAAAGACTGGATTTTATTAAAAATAATAGCGCAAAAATCATTGCAATTGTGCAGAGTTTATATACAAATAATAGCAAGCCGGCAGTAAGTAACGATGCTTCGCAAAGGCTGTATAACGGATTTATGGATAATTCTGACCGGCGCATTAGCGATCAAATACAAACGCTATCTATCAAGCAATTACAAGACTTTCACCCAAAATTTAAAGACCAAAAATTAGATGAATTATTATTGCATTTCAAAGCCACAAACTACCCAGAATCTTTGAGCGAAGAGGAGCAAGAGGCGTGGTTTGAGGTGGTGCAAGGACGAGTTCAAAATGGCGAAAATGGCTATTTGTCAATTGATGAATATTCCAAATCTATTGCTGCTATGCGCAAAACCAATCCAGAGCAAGAAAAACTTTTGCAGCAATTAGAACAATACGCAGAGTCTTTTTTATAAATTCGCAACAAGCATAGCCTACATCGCAGGGGTATTTTGCTATTCTGGCAATATAAGGTATAATGCTTCGCTCAATCAAAGAGATAGGCAAAAAAGATGAACGCCGAGACGCGCAGCGAAATATTTAGCAGATTGCTAAAAAAAATACCCAACCCAACAACAGAGCTCAACTATTCAACCTCGTTTGAATTATTAGTAGCTGTAACTTTATCCGCGCAAGCAACCGACAAAAGCGTCAACAAAGTAACCAAAAAATTGTTCCCCCTTGCCAACACGCCTGAAAGCATTTACGCATTAGGCGAAGACGCTGTCAGAGACACTATCAAAACCATCGGCCTGTTCAACTCAAAAGCCAAACACATTATTCAAACTTGCAAAATTTTGATTGATAAATATGATTCCAAAGTGCCTGAAACTCGCAAAGAATTAGAGGCGCTGCCTGGTGTTGGTCGCAAAACTGCCAATGTAGTTCTCAACACGGCGTTTGGACATCCGACTATTGCAGTTGACACTCACATTTATCGCGTTGCCAATCGCACGGCAATCGCCAGCGGCAAAACCGTATTAGAAGTAGAGAAAAAACTGGTGAAATTCATCCCCGATGAATATCGCGTTCCAGCGCATCATCTGATGATTTTGCACGGTCGTTACACTTGCAAAGCGCGTTGCCCATTATGCAAAGAATGTATTTTGCTGGATTTGTGCGAATACGAAGAAAAAAACTTAGACTAAATTACCATTGCTTTATACGCAAAACAGAACGCAGCAACGCCAATTCCTTGCCAATGCTTGGCAAAAATTCTCTGACAAAAAGCCGCTTGATGTGCTTGAAGACCAACTTGTGCAAGTAATCAAAATGCACCCAGAATATCACAAATTTATCAATGATATTGAGGCGGACTACCTGCCAGAACAAGGCGAAATCAACCCTTTTTTGCACATCAATTTGCACCTTTCTTTGAGAGAACAGCTGTCAATCAATCAGCCTTTGGGCATCCAAAATTATTATCAAAAAATATTGCATAAGACCAAAGATGCGCACAGTGCCGAACATAAAATGATGGATTGTATCGCTGAAATGATTTTTTCTGCGCAAAAAAATAACACCCAAATAAATCATCAAAGCTACATCCGCTGTTTGGAAAAATTCGCGTGCTAATGTCTGTTGAGCTATATATTGAGAGCCACTTAAATCAGCAAGTTGCCAGCAAACAATCAGTTGGTACTGGGCTATTTTCGGCTTATAAAATAACTTTGGAAAGTGGGCAAAAAGTCTTCATTAAAACTCAGGATAACCCCAATCAACAGCTGATTAACGAAGGTCGTGAATTGTCTTTGCTAACGCAAATAATCCACACTCCCAAGGTGCTGGCGAGCTCTGAAAATTGCTTGATACTTGAATGGATTGATACCGGTAAAAACCCTAATACACAAGTGCAAATGGGCTTTGAACTTGCCAAGTTACATCAAAATAATAGCTCTTATTTTGGCTTTGAGTTTGATAATAAAATCGGGCAAACTCCGCAACCAAATGCTGTTGGTAAAAAGATAGTAGATTGGGCTGAATTTTATTGGCAATATCGCCTGCTACATCAAATCAAAATTGCCCAGCAAAAGAAGTTGTTAAGCCAAACAGAGTGTCAACAATTGCTGCAACTTGAAGGCGTTTTACCAAGTCTGCTTGATGGCGATATTAAGCCCACTTTGCTGCATGGCGACCTTTGGTCTGGAAATATTATAAGCGGTAAAAATCATCCATATTTTATTGATACTGCGAGTTATTACGGACATCGAGAAGCAGATTTTGCCCTTACTTTTATGTTCGGTGGGTTTTCAGATGCCTTCTACCAAAGCTACCAAAATCACTACCCGTTTGACGAAGGCTTTGAAAAACGCAAACCGCTATATATGCTCTACCACTATCTCAATCACCTCAACATTTTCGGCAATAGTTA
>VSKZ01000041.1 GCA_008364125.1 Candidatus Thioglobus sp.
TCTGGCTTTTTACAGGTGGCAACAATTCGCCTACATAAGCGATTGGTAGGACTTTGAAGCTGATTTGGGTGATGATGGCTAAGTGGCCTTTTGAGCCGACTAATAGGCGGGAGATGTCGTAGCCGGCGACATTTTTTATTACTTGGCCGCCGAAGTTTAGTAGCTCGCCGTTGCCGTCTATGATTTGCACGCCCAGCACGCTGTCGGCTAAATCTTGTCCGCCGTTGGCGTATGCGGCGCCGATGCTGTTGCAATCGTTATTTGTGAAAAATGGCAGGGCTTGGTTGTGCTTTTTTAGCTCGGCGTGGATGGTGGGGATTTTTGTGCCTGCTTTGACGGTGAGCACTAATTCTTCGGGGTAATATTCCACTATGCCGGCGTAATCCAGCATTTTGCTGCTGATTTTTAGGCTGCTTTTTTGCTTGACTAAATCTTGTAATTGGGCAATTCTATCCATCAAAAACGCTCCAATTCTGGGTGTGGCAATTTGCCATTATGCACATGCATCGCTCCCAACTCGGCGCAGCGATGCAGCTCTGGCACGGCTTTTCCGGGGTTTAGTAGCGATTTTGAATCAAAAACTTGTTTGATTTTGTGAAAAATCTCCAACTCTTTAACGCCGAATTGATGGCACATTGCGTCTAATTTTTCTACCCCTACTCCGTGTTCTCCGGTGATTGAGCCGCCCATATCAACGCTGAGTTTTAGTATTTCAGCGCCAAATTTTTCGGTTTTTTCCAGCTCGCCTTTGATATTTGCATCATACAAAATTAGCGGATGCAAATTGCCGTCTCCAGCGTGAAAAACATTTGCAACTCGCAAGCCATATTTTTTGGATAATTGGCTGATTTGCTCCAACATATTTGCCAAATGACGGCGCGGAATTGTGCCGTCCATACAATAATAATCGGGCGATAGCCTGCCAACGGCGGGGAATGCTGCCTTGCGCCCGCGCCACAAATCTAGCCGCTGCTGCTCGTTTTCAGAGACTTTTAAAGTCGTTGCTGATGCAAGGATTTTTAGGACGCAATCAAGCTCAGATTGCACTTGTTTTTTACTGCCATCAAGCTCGCAGAGCAACAGCGCTTTGGCATCCAGCGGATAACCAACTTTGGCAAAACCCTCGGCAGCTTCAATGGCAAAATTGTCCATCATTTCTAATCCAGCGGGGATAATTCCGGCCTTGATAATCTCGGCAACGCTATTTGCACAGGCGCTAACGGAGTCAAAAGCTGCCATTACCACGCGCGCTAAATCTGGCGTTTTTGTGAGTTTAACGCTGACTTCAAGCACAATTCCAAGCATTCCCTCCGAGCCATTCATCAGCGCCAGCAAGCCCAAACCATCGTCCTCTTTGCTCAAAAAAAGCTCTTCGCCATCAATTGTTAGCAGCCGAATTGCCTCAACATTATGCACCGTTAAGCCATATTTTAGGCAATGCACGCCGCCAGAATTTTCTGCAACATTGCCGCCGATTGTGCAAGCAATTTGGCTGGATGGGTCGGGCGCATAATACAAACCAAACTCCGCCGCTGCCTCGCTAATTGCAATATTTCTAACCCCCGGTTCTAGAATTGCCAGCTGCTTTTTTGCATCAATTGATTTGATTTTATTGAGCTTTGACATCCCCAGCACCACCGAATTTTCCAGCGGCAGCGCCGAGCCAGCCAGCCCAGTTCCAGCGCCGCGAGTAACAATCGGGGTTTTATTTTTACGGCAAATATCAACAATTTTTTTCACCTGTTCAACGCTATCAGGCAGCGCCACTGCCAATGGTTTTTGCCGATAAACACTCAGCCCATCGCACTCAAACGGACGGGTATTTTCCGCACCAGTAATCACACTTTCCTTGGGCAAAATTTGTTGTAATTGCTGAATTATTGTCATTTTTATTTGTCCATCGGCGAGCAAATTTCAATCAGAGTGCCTTCAATCGGGCGGGTGTTTTCTGCGCCAGTGATATTACCCTTAGGCAATGTGTGAGATAATTTGTAAACAATTGACATGCAAGACATTATAATGGCTTATTTAATTTTATTAACCATAAAAACACTATGAAATCATTCAACCCACCAGTTCGAACTTTAATGGGGCCAGGCCCTTCCGATGTCCATCCAAGAATTTTGTCAGCAATGGCGCGGCCGACTATTGGCCATCTTGACCCTGCTTTTGTGATGATGATGGACGAAACCAAAGAGGCGTTGAAGTATGTTTTTAAAACTGAAAACGAGCTAACGATGCCAATTTCAGCGCCGGGTTCTGCGGGTATGGAAACTTGTTTTGCCAACTTGGTTGAGCCGGGCGACAAGGTTGTGGTTTGCATAAATGGGGTTTTTGGAATGCGGATGAAAGAGAATATCACTCGTTTTGGCGGCGAGGCGATTGTGGTTGAGGACGACTGGGGTAGCGCAGTTTCAACAGATAAAGTTGAGCAGGCTTTGAGTGAAAATGCTGATGCAAAAATCTTGGCTTTTGTCCACGCCGAAACCTCAACTGGCGCTATTTCAGATGCAAAAGCATTGTGCAAAATAGCACACGATAACGATTGCATTACTATTGTTGACGCGGTTACTTCGCTCGGTGGCTCTGAGCTTCGTGTGGATGAATGGGAAATAGATGCAATTTATTCAGGCACGCAAAAATGTCTATCGGCAATGCCCGGAATATCGCCAGTGAGCTTCAACGAGCGCGCTTTGAGCAAGGTAAAAAATCGGCAAACACCGACAACTTCTTGGTTTTTAGATCTTAATTTGGTAATGGGTTATTGGGGCAAAGGCGCAAAACGCACTTATCACCACACCGCTCCGGTGAATACTTTATATGGCTTGCACGAATCATTGGTTATGCTTTCTGACGAGGGTTTGGAAAATTCTTGGCAGCGTCATCAGACAAATCACGAGTTGCTGCGTGATGGATTGGAGGCGATGGGTATCAGTTTTTTGGTTGACAAACAATCACGCTTGCCGCAGTTAAATTCGGTGTTTATTCCAGATGGCGCTGACGATGCAAAAGTGCGAGCTGCCCTATTAAACGACTATAATTTAGAAATCGGCGCTGGTCTTGGAGCTTATGCTGGCAAGGTTTGGCGCATTGGTTTGATGGGTTATTCTAGCAGAAAAGAAAATATCACGCTTTGTTTGGCAGCACTAAAACAAACGCTTGAAAAATAAATTTCAAGCAATAAAAAACGCTCAAATTTGAGCGCCTTTTTTTTGTTTTGAGAGTTTGTTTATTTGATTTTTGCCAATAATTCTGCTTCGGTTTCAACGCGGTCTGGATCAGACAAACAACAGTCAACTGGGCAAACTTCTACGCATTGTGGCTCGTCAAAATGACCGACACATTCGGTGCATTTATTGCCGTCAATTTCATAAATTTCATCGCCCATATAAATCGCTTCATTTGGGCATTCTGGCTCGCAAACATCACAATTTATACACTCATCAGTAATTAACAACGACATACTTTCTCCGTATTATTTTATTCTTTATGGCGCATATTTTAACTTATTAAAGGCAATATTTTTGGTAACATAACACCTTTTATTTAAAGGGAAGTTATGCGAATTTTATTATCGCTTTTTGTTTTATTATTTTCTATGCAGTCTGCCGCAGATCTTGACGATGGTTTGTATGCGAATATTCATACTAATAAAGGCGACATTATCGTCAAACTTACTTACGAAAAAACTCCGCTAACAGTCAGCAATTTTGTTGGTTTGGCAGAAGGCACAAAAGCTTCTAACAAAGAGTTGGGTGTCAGTTTTTATGACAATATAAAATTCCATCGGGTCATCAAAGATTTTATGATTCAAGGCGGCGACCCTCTCGGCAATGGCACTGGCGGCCCGGGCTATCAATTTACCGATGAAATTACCGATTTAAAACACGATAAAGCCGGCACTTTATCAATGGCAAACTCGGGTAAAAATACCAATGGATCGCAATTTTTCATAACTCATAAAGCCACCCCACATTTGGACGGAAAGCACACTGTTTTTGGCTATGTGGTCGAAGGTATGGATGTTGTAAATAGCATTATTCAAGACGATATTATCAAAAATGTAGAGATTATCCGCATCGGCGAAAAAGCAAAAAATTTCAAAATAAGTGTAGAAGAATTTAAAACTATAAACGAAGAAAATTTGCAAAAAAACATAAAAATAGCAGAGGAAGAAGAGGCAAAAAAACAAAAAAAACTGGCTGATTTTGTTGCCGAAAAATATCCAAATGCAAGTATTTCTGCAAACGGATATTTTATCCAAATTGACCAAAAAGGCGATGGCATAAAGCCCAGCGAGGGAAGCGAGATAAAAATGGATGCTTATCTTCAATATGATGAAGGCACAAAAGTGCCAAAAAAATCTATGACTTTCACCATCGGCTCAGGAAAAACCATCTCCATAATTGACCGCTCGGCATTGGAAATGAATGTTGGCGAAAAACGCACAATTATCGCACGCTACCCACAAGTTTTTAACAGAGATGGCGTAAACGCCCCATTAGTCATTATTACTTTAGATTTCTTATCCATCCAGCCTGCCAAACCAGAGCAGCTGAGCAAAGGCAAATAGTGTTTTTAGAATTTATCAATTTCCTAACTCAGTTCGACTCAGGCTTTAATGTCCTGCAATATCTTACTCTGCGCGCTATTTTGGCGCTGTTGATGGCACTACTAATTAGCCTGTCATTGGGGCGCTTTTTTATCAAAAAATTACAGCAATATCAAATCTCTCAAACTGTGCGTGAAGACGGCCCAAAATCACACTTTTGCAAAACTGGAACGCCGACAATGGGCGGTATATTGATTTTATTTTCCTTCATCAGCAGCCTGCTGGTTTGGGGTAATTTGCACAATAGTTATTTATGGATTGTGCTGGTAACAGCGCTGCTTTTTGGCAGTATCGGCTTTGCTGATGACTATCTCAAAATCAAGCGAAAATCTGCCGATGGACTGAGTGCCAAGCAAAAATATTTAGCCCAATCTTTATCGGCAATCGGCATTGGAATCTGGCTTATTAGCAATCCGCAAGACCAAATTTCCACTGATTTATTCATCCCTTTTTTCAAAGATTTATCAATCCCTTTGGGCTCGGTTGGCTTGCTAATATTATCCTACTTTGTCATTGTCGGCAGTTCAAATGCGGTCAACTTAACCGATGGTTTGGACGGCTTGGCAATTATGCCGGTGGTGCTGATTTTGGGGGCGTTTGCGATTTTTGCCTATATCAGCGGCAACTACAATTTTGCCCAATATTTGAATATGCCATTTATGCCAATTGCCAGCGAAATGTTTATCGTTTGTGCAGCTCTAATCGGTGCTGGGCTTGGGTTTTTGTGGTTTAACACTTACCCTGCTGATGTATTTATGGGCGATGTCGGCTCGCTGGCTTTGGGGGCGATTTTGGCAGTCGTTGCCATTATCGTGCGTCAAGAAATTTTGCTGCTGCTTATGAGTGGCATTTTTGTCGCTGAAACACTTTCGGTTATTATCCAAGTCGCTTGGTATAAACGCACCAAAACGCGCATTTTCCTGATGGCGCCGCTGCATCATCACTTTGAAAAAAAGGGAATGTCAGAGCCGAAAATCATTGTGCGTTTTTGGATGATTACTCTAATTTTAGTGTTAATTGCTTTGGCATCAATTAAAATCCGATGAGCTCGATAACAAAATGGGATGAGCGTTATTTAAGGCTCGCCCAAGAAATTTCCACTTGGTCAAAAGACCCGTCAACGCAAGTTGGGGCAGTAACAGTCGGCAGCAAAAAAGAAGTGCTTTCCCAAGGTTTCAACGGCTTTCCTCGCGGCATCCACGACAGCAATGAACGCTACAATAACAAGTCCACAAAATACAGTCTTGTAGTCCATGCCGAAATGAATGCAATTTACAATGCCACTTATTCTGGCACATCTCTGGACGGCGCTACGCTATATATCTATGGTTTGCCGATTTGCTCAGAATGCGCCAAAGGCATCATCCAAGTCGGCATCAAAAAAGTCATCATTGAAAAATCCAAAGAATTGGAAAACTGGAACGACAGCGTTAAACTCTCCAAGCAAATGTTTGACGAAGCTGGCGTTGAACTCATCATCAAAAAATAAAATGAACGAAATTGCCAAAAGGCGCACTTTTGCAATTATATCTCACCCTGATGCTGGCAAAACTACGGTAACTGAAAAGCTGCTTTTGTATGCTGGTGCTATCAAAAAAGCTGGCAGTGTAAAAGCGCGAAAAGCTGACTCCCACGCCACTTCTGACTGGATGGAGATGGAAAAACAAAGGGGCATTTCTATCACTTCATCAATTATGCAATTTGAATATGACCAGCACATTATCAATCTGCTGGACACGCCGGGGCATGAGGATTTTTCCGAAGATACTTATCGCACGCTGACAGCCGTAGATTCAGCGCTGATGGTGATTGATGTTGCCAAAGGCGTGGAGATGCGCACCATCAAATTGATGGAAGTTTGCCGCCTGCGCGACACGCCGATTCTGACTTTTATCAACAAATTAGACCGCGAAGGCAAAGAGCCGATTGACTTGTTGGACGAGGTAGAAACGGTGCTGGGCATAGAATGTGCGCCAATTACTTGGCCGATTGGGATGGGCAAAGATTTCAAAGGCGTGGTGAATTTATTGGATGGAAATATCACTTTATATGAGGCGGGCAAAAATTTACAAATTGGCGCAGAAGTTATTATCAAAGAGGATGACCCTAAGCTTGAAGGCATTTTGGGCACAGATATTGTTGCTAAAATGCGCGAGGAAGTTGAGCTTATTCGAGAAACTTGCACAAAATTTTCAACAGCTGAATTTTTAGCTGGCAACCAAACTCCGGTATTTTTTGGCTCTGCCATTTCAAATTTTGGCATTCAATCTTTGCTGGACGGCTTTTTGCAATATGCTCCATCGCCAAAAAATCGCGAATCTGATGTGCGCGAAGTGGCAACTACTGAAAAAAAACTCACTGGTTTTGTCTTCAAAATTCAAGCAAATATGGATCCAAAACATCACGACCGCTTGGCTTTTATGCGCATCGTCAGCGGCGAATATAAAAAAGGGATGAAGCTTTTACAAGTCAATACTGGCAAGCAAATCAAGATTGCCAACGCCCTAACTTTTATGTCGCGCGAGCGCATATCTGCCGAAGTGGCGTTCGCTGGCGATGTCATCGGCATCCACAATCACGGCGGCATCAGTATCGGCGACAGTTTCACTGAGGGCGAAAAATTGCGCTTCAAAGGCATCCCGAATTTTGCCCCAGAATTGTTCCGTCGCGCAGTTTTAAAAGATCCGCTCAAAGCCAAAGCCTTGCAAAAAGGGCTAAATCAACTATCAGAAGAAGGGGCAACGCAAGTGTTTCGCCCACTTAGTGGCAATGCGCAAATCCTTGGTGCAGTGGGTATTTTGCAGTTTGATGTTGTGGCGCATCGGCTCAAATATGAATATTCAGTTGAGTGCCAATTTGAAACCATTGCCATCGCCACCGCCCGCTGGGTAAGCGGCTCTGAGCAGGATATTGAGCAGCTAAAAATCAAAGCTGGCAATAATGTTGCTGTTGATTCTGCTGGCGTTTTGACCTATCTTGCGCCGTCTATGGTGAATTTGCAACTCACCGAAGAGCGCCATCCAAATATCATATTTAGCGCCACTCGTGAGCATTGATTGCAACTTTTTTGGCGCGCTGGCGTATATAAAATTATGAGCGAAAATTTAGCAGATATAGTCTTTGGCGCTGGTTGTTTTTGGGGAGTAGAGAAAAATTTTAAACAAATATCTGGCGTGATTGCTGTGGTTTCAGGCTATGCTGGGGGCGATTATGAAAATCCAACTTACCAAAAAGTGTTGGAAAATAAAGACAATGTCAGCAGCAAAAATCACACCGAAGTAGTCAAAGTCAGCTACAACTCAGAATTAGTCAGCGCCGAATTTTTAATCAAAACATTTTGGCAAATGCACGATCCAACACAAATTGACGGGCAGGGCAATGACAAAGGCAATAATTATCGCTCTGCCATTTATTGGACTAATGACGAGCAGCAGCAAATCGCTCTAAAAACCAAAGATGAATATCAGGTTTTACTCAATCAGAATGGTTTTGGCGCAATCACCACCGAGCTAAAACCTATGGATAAATTCTGGGCAGCGGAGGATTATCATCAAAATTATCTCGCCAACAATCCAAATGGCTATTGCCCAAATCACCGCACTGGAATTGAGTTTGTCATTCCCAGCAGTGGTAGTGAGCAACGCGAATTTTACCGCGCCTTAGGAGAATTAAGGCTTGATAAATCCGCCTTCAACATCGCTTTTAATCAAGGAACTGAGCCAAGTTTTTGCCAAAAATACGACATTTTCAAAAACACTCAATCTGGAGTTTTTGTAGATAAACTTTCAGGCGAGGCATTATTTTCCACCAAACAACGCTTTAATTCTGGCAGCGGCTGGCTCAGTTTCACCCAAGCAATCCCAGAAACAACAATAGAAAAAACCGACAACAGCCACGGAATGAGCCGCACCGAAGTCCTCGCAAAACGCAGCGGCATCCACTTAGGTCATATTTTCAACGATGGCCCAGACGGACAGCAAAGATTTTGCATCAACGCCGCCGTGCTAGATTTTGTGGCTGATTAAATAGTTGCTTTATTACTTAAAAGGCTTGATGTTTCTGAGGATGCCGCGCAAAATTGCTACTTCTTCTTTTTCTGGTTTTGCCCTATTGAAAAATCGTCTTAGGCGACGCATTAACAATGGTTTTGGGCGTTGGTCTTCAAAATATTTTAAGTGTTCCAAGGCTTGCGCTAAATGGGCGTAGAAGCTTTCTAATTCATCAAAACTTGCCAATTCGTTTGCGCTTTTTTCAAATTCTGTGCTGGTGTTGTGAACATAGTTTTGATAGGCAAAAACCTGGATGGCAGAGGCGACATTTAGGGAAAAATAATCTGGGTTGCCGGGGATGGTCATCAAAATTTGGCACAGATCTAATTCTTCGTTACTCAGCCCTGATTTTTCAGTGCCGAAAACTACTGCTACTTCGCCTTTTCCGTTGGTTTTTTTGATGGCTTTGCAAGTGTCAATTACATCCATTTGCTGCCATTTTATGCTACGCTGACGGGCGCTAGCGCCGATTACTAACTGCGCACCTTGCAATGCTTCTGGCAGTGATTTACACACTTTGGCCGCTGCCAAAATATTATCAGCGCCGCTGGCTCTGGCAGTTGCTACTGCTGATGGATAGCCTGTTGGATTGACCAAAAACAGCTTGGAAAGGCGCATATTTTTCATCGCCCGTGCTGCTGCGCCAATATTACCAGGTTCGGTGGTGTTAACCATAACCACGCGCACATTAT
>VSKZ01000042.1 GCA_008364125.1 Candidatus Thioglobus sp.
CAGTTATTTGAAATATATAATCAGCCTCTAAAGAAATAGCATAACCTGGCATCTTTTTACCTTTGTTGTTGATGTTTATTTCAATTCTAACTATAAATTTATCTGGCATATCGACATCTTCTAAAATATCAAAGTCCAAATTAATAGCATAATCAGACATAGAAAACGGCTTATTAGTGCCATGTTTAGGAATAAATTCTTTAATTGATAGCGAATGTAAAAAGCTTGAAATGTGTTGTAGCGGTGATTTTTTTGTTTTCATATTTTATGCTGCCGCTACATACGGGCTTTCATTAGTGGCAGTAAAGGCTATATCGCTTACTTTATTGTCAGGAAGTTTTCCTATTTGAGTGATGCTGTTATTTTCTGTAGGTTGTTTTAATTCAAAATCAATCCCTAATGCCAATTCTATTTTTGCCAATGTTTTTAAGTTAATAAGCTTGTTGAGATTGAAAAATTGAGAAATATAACTGGCAGATGTGCCAATTTTTTCTGCCAACTGTTTTTGCGTCATAGATTGATTTTCTAATTCCTGCTCTATTTGAGTTAAATATTGACCCATAATATCGTAAGCCTTGACATCAATTAAATCATCGCCTATCGGATTAAAAATATCGTGGAAAAAATCAACCACTTCTTGCTTGGTGTATTTAGTAGTCATAGTCATTTACCTTTTTTATTAAATTCCTTTCTCCGTGTTTCAGTTTATTGTTCTTTTTGCTTGTTAATAATTCGGATAATACAATAATTCTTGGTTTTCTATCGTTATAATCTTTGCAATAAATTCGTGCATTGTTAAATTTCTTTCCTTTGAATTTTATCGCAGTCACATTTTTAATATTGTCGCTATAATCTTCTGAGCTATAAACATCTTTTGGCGGTTTTCCTTTGCATATTCTTGAAAAAATATACTTTAATCTTTCCTTGCCTTTTTCTTTTAAAAAATTGATTATCTCGCTCTGATTTTCCTCATCAATATAAAATACTATTTTATCAAAACCCAGTAATTTTACCTTATTTCTTATCATAATTAACCTATAAGTTAATTATTTTGAAAAATGCCAGTGGAAAGATAGCGGTCGCCGCGGTCGCAGGCGATGGTGATAATGGTGGCGTTGCTTAATTTTTTGGAAAGCTCGATTGCGCAGGCAACAGCGCCGCCAGAGGATACGCCAGCGAAAATTCCTTCTTGTGTGGCTAAATTGCGGGTGGTTTGTTCGGCGATTTTTTGCGATACATCAATGATTTTATCAACTTTGCTGGTATCGAAAATTTTAGGTAAATAGGCTTTTTCCCAGCGCCTAATCCCGGCAATTTTTGCGCCGTCTTCGGGTTGCACACCGATAATTTGAATGTCGTTATTGCGTTTTTTTAGCGCCTCGGAAACGCCCATAATCGTTCCAGTTGTCCCCATTGCGGAGATAAAATGGGTGATTTCGCCATTGGTATCGTCCCAGATTTCTTGCGCAGTTGCGTTATGCGCCCCAGAATTGTCAAAATTGGAAAATTGATTCAGTTGCTTGCCTTTTCCACTGGACTGCATTTCGTCCGCCAAATCTCTTGCGCCCTCCATTCCTGCCTCTTCGCTGACCAAAATCAGCTGCGCCCCATACGCCGTCATCGCATCACGGCGCTCCTGCGAGAGATTATCGGGCATAATCAAAATCATTTTATAGCCCATAATCGCTGCTACCATCGCCAAAGCAATGCCAGTATTGCCGCTGGTGGCTTCAATTAGAGTGTCGCCAGCACTAATTTCCCTACGCTTTTCGGCCTCGTTAATCATATTAAAAGCCGCCCGATCTTTCACCGAACCAGCAGGATTATTACCCTCAAGCTTGAGCAAAATTACATTGCTCGGATTAGGATTTAGCCGCTGCAAACGCACAAGTGGCGTGTTGCCAATGGTTTGCTGGATAGTTTGATAGTTTGTGTTCAAATTATTCTGCGGCTACATATTATCCAAAATTGCATTTTTAACTTCATCCATAACTGGATCAATAAGAATCATATCGCCTTTGCATTGTGAGATGGCGGTGTCTGGGTCTTTTAGGCCGTGGCCGGTGAGGGTGCAGACGATTTTGCTGCCGGCTGGGATTTTGCCGCTTTTGATGTCAGCCATAGCGCCAGCGAGTGAGGCAGCGGAGGCTGGTTCGCAGAAAATGCCTTCTTTTTCGGTGAGTAATTTTTGGGCTGATAGAATGTCATCATCGCTAACTGAGCCAAACCAGCCGCCAGATTCCTGCTCAACTGTGTGAGCTAAATCCCAGCTTTGCGGATGGCCGATGCGAATTGCGGTGGCAACGGTTTCTGGATTATCAACCATTTTTCCTTTGACAAACGGCGCAGAGCCTGCCGCCTGATAGCCTACCATTTTCGGTGTTTTAGCTGATTTACCGGCTTGGTTATATTCTTGGTAACCCATCCAATGTGCGGAAATATTGCCCGCATTGCCGACAGGTAAAAAGTGATAATCTGGGGAGTCGCCAAGCTCTTCAACAATTTCAAACGCTGCGGTTTTTTGACCTTGCAAGCGAAAAGGATTGATTGAATTAACAATCGCAACCGGCGCATGCTCTGCCACCTCTTTCACCAGCCGCATACCATCGTCAAAATTGCCTTTAATTTGAATAATCACCGCACCGTGCATCAATGCTTGCGCCAGCTTTCCAAGAGCGATTTTGCCCTCTGGAATTAGCACAAATGCCTTGATTCCAGCGCGCGCAGCATAAGCGGCAGCCGATGCGGAAGTATTGCCAGTTGAAGCGCAAATAATGGCTTTAGAACCAGCCTCAACCGCCTTGGTTACTGCCATCGTCATCCCCCTATCTTTGAATGAACCAGTAGGATTTAGTCCCTCGTATTTCACATAAATATCCACATTTTTGCCAAGCAATGCAGGGATATTTTGCAAGTGAATAAGCGGCGTATTGCCCTCGCCTAAGCTGATTAACTTTGTGTTTTCGTCAACAGGCAACCTGCTTTTGTAATGCTCAATTAGTCCGGTATATCTCATAATATTTTCCTAATCTAAGGTTTCAACATAAATCATTTTAACTGGTTCTTGGATAAAATCTTTGTTTTGAATATCGGCAATTGCCGCATTTATAGTGCCAGTTTTCACAAAATTGGTAATAATTGCAATATGAGCGTTGTTTTGAGCGTCAATTTGCTTTTGCACAACGGCTTCTACGCTGATATTTTTGCTGGCAAGAATTGCAGTAATATCCGCCAAAACTCCCGCTGTATCAGCCGCAAGCAGGCGTAGATAAAACACGCTTTCAATCTCATCTTTATGCTGATTTGGAAATACCCCAAGCGTCTTCCATCCCAAAATATCCAAGCTCGCCGTGCCTTTTGCGATGTCCACTAAATCGGCAATCACCGCACTTGCCGTTGCCTCAGCACCAGCACCAGCACCATAATAAAGCGTTGAACCAACAGCATTGCCCTTGACCAGCACAGCATTCATAACCCCATCAACATTTGCCAGCAGTTGCGATTTTGGAATTAAAGTTGGATGAACCCGCATTTGAACTTGCCCATCAATATTTTTAGCAATCCCAAGATGTTTGATAGAATAGCCCAATTCGGTGGCAAATGCCGTGTCCTCGTTGCTGATTTTGCTGATGCCTTCGGTGGATATTTTGGCAAAATTCAACTGGCAACCAAAAGCCATCGATGCCAGAATTGCCAATTTGTGCGCCGCATCAATGCCTTCAACATCAAAAGTCGGGTCAGCCTCGGCATATCCCAAATCTTGCGCCTCTTGCAAAACATCGTTAAAATCTTTGCCCTTATCACGCATTTGCGTCAAAATAAAGTTGCCAGTGCCGTTGATGATGCCAGCCACCATTTCAATTTTATTGGCACTCAAACCTTGTTCCAAAGATTTGAGGATTGGAACGCCGCCAGCCACTGCCGCTTCAAACAATAAATGCACGCCATTTGCCTTTGCCAAAGCCAACAGCTCGTTACCGTGAGTTGCAATCAACGCCTTGTTTGCGCTAACCACATGCTTGCCATTTTTGAGTGCAGTTTCAACTAATTTTTTGCTCAAATCTGTGCCGCCCATCAGCTCTAAAACCACATCAATATTAGCGTCATTAACGATTTGCATAGCATCTTGCGTGAGCAAAATTCCATCAGTTGGACAAATACGAGATTGCGAGGAGTCACGCACTGCCGCGCGCGTTATTTGGATTTGCAAACCGGTGCGGCGCTCAATCTCAGCCTGATTTTTGGCCAAAACATTTACCACTCCGCCGCCAACAGTCCCCAGCCCTAAAATTCCGATATTCACAAATAACCTGCTTATAAAAATAAACAGCAAATTATACCGATTTAGAGATTTATTTGTTTAGAGTAATTGCCACGCATTTGAGCGGGCGGGAATATTGCGACGGAACTTTGTGCTGATTATCAAACAAAACGGGTGCTAAAGCTTTGAGCATATCCTCATAAATCGGCTTTTTAAAATCAATAATCGCCTCAATAGGATGCCAATAATCTACCCATTTCCAATCTTCAAACTCAATTTTGCTATGCGTATCAAGCTTGATATTATGCTCGGGGCTAGTGAGTTTTAGCAGAAACCAGATTTGTTTTTGCCCAATGCAAGAATTGTTTTTTTTGTTTTTTGGCAATTCGTAACGCAGCCATTTTGGCGTTTTAGCAATTAGATCAATATGTTCAGAAGCAAGCCCCACCTCTTCTTTTAGCTCACGAAACAGCGCATCTATCTCGTTTTCGCCCTTGTCAATACCGCCCTGAGGCAATTGCCAGCCACTTTGCTGATGGCGTTTTGCAAGCAGCACTTGGCGTTTATCGTTAGTAATAACCATGCCAACATTAGCACGATAACCCTCTCTATCAATCATCGCCAGAGAAAACCCCAAGCAAGTGTAATAGGCTGAGGAATAAATTGTAAATAGAAATATATAGCGTTACTGTTGCCATAATATAATTGCGCTCGCCGCCGTGAATGATGTTTGAAGTTTCATACAAAATCAAGCCGCTCATCAGCAAAATAAAGCCAGCTGACACCGTTAATGAAAGCGCTGGAATGTTGAAAAAATATGCCGCTAATCCAGCAAGAAATGCAACAATAATTCCAGTCATCAAAAAACCTGCCATAAAACTAAAATCTTTTTGCGAGGTAATTGCATACAGCGACAGCGATAAAAAGATAATGCCTGTGCCTGTCATAGCCATTGCTACCAACTCTGCGCCGTTGGAAAAAGCGCCAAGGTAAGCATTAATTACCGGACCTAATGTCAGCCCCATAAATCCAGTTAGCGCAAATACCGCAAAAATACCGCCAGCAGAATTTTTAAGCTTATGCGTCAAAAACAGCAAACCAAAATAACCACCCAAAGTAATCAATAAATCAAAATGCGGTAAATTAAGCTCCATTGATAAATAAGCCATCAGCCCACTAAAAATCAAGGTTGCCGATAATAATTGATAAGTATTTTTGAGCACCGAATTGATGACCAGCCCGCGGTTTTGAATAATAACATTTGTATTCATAATTTTCTCCGTGTAATTTAAAATATAATCTTATATATTATATATACTTTATTTGCAAATGAAACTAATTTTAGGTAACGGCAAAACCGCACAATCAATAGCGCGTTTTTTCAGCAAACAAAGCATTTTATTCACGCTAATAGAAGACAGCAGAAAAATCAAAGACTTGAACATTTTGGCAGAAATTGAGGAAATTATCACCTCACCCGGCATCCCCCAAACGCAAAAAATCATTACTTCTGCCAGATCGCAAAACATCCCAGTTATCAGCGACATAGAGCTATTTTCACGCTATGCAAAAGCCCCAATTATTGCAATCACCGGCTCAAACGGCAAATCCACCGTTACCAAATTACTCGGCGAAATGATTAGCAAAAACGGCAACAAAGTCGCAGTCGGTGGCAATATCGGCACGCCAGCGCTGGATTGTTTGCAAAATGACATTGAATTTTATGTATTAGAATTATCCAGCTATCAATTAGATTACACCCAAAATCTCAGCCTAATTACTGCCACCGTTCTTAACATCACCCCCGACCACCTCGAACGCTACAAGAGCTTTGCAGACTACAAAAAATCAAAGCTCAGCATCTATAAATATTGCCAAAAACCAGTGTTTAATTTAGATGAAAACCCCAGCAAAAACGCCAGCGGTTTCAGCCTAAAAATCCCCGCAAAACCCAGTGATTTTGGCATAATAATTTGCCACGACAACAGCTATTTTGTCCAAGGCGACAAAGTGCTAATGAGCGCCGCTGAAACCAAACTAATTGGCGCACACAGCCAGCAAAACATCCTCGCAGCACTGGCTCTGGGCAGCCAAATCAATCTCAAAACCAGCGCAATGATTGCCGCCATAAAAGCATTCAAAGGCTTAGAACACCGTTTAGAATGGGTTTGCAAAAAAGACAATATCAACTATTACAACGACTCAAAATCCACCAACTCCGCCAGCACCATCGCCGCCATCAACGCCCTAATTCCCACCAATAACGACATCGCCCTAATCCTCGGCGGCATCCAAAAACAAGAAGACTACACCTCACTATTTGCCCTCATAAATCAAAGCATCAAAATCGTAATACTAATCGGCGAATCCACCCCCAATTTTGCCCCAAAAATAACCACCAAAACCACCCACGCAAAAAGCATACAAGATGCCACCCACATCGCACAATCACTGATTAACAACGGCATAATTCTACTATCCCCAGCCTGCGCCAGCTTTGATATGTTTGATAATTTTGAACACCGAGGGCAAGTGTTTAAAGATTGCGTTAATTAAAGTATAATTCGGCAAAATCAAAGGAATTTTTATGCAATTATCAGAAAAATCACCAAAAGCCACCAGCTACGCAAAGAAAGTAAAGATTTATTAGAATTAGCTAAAACCAAAGTAGAGCAAGAAATTGAAAAACCAACGCTAAACTAAATTAAATGCTTTGCACAAAATCCAGTGCTTGTTTGGTGTCTGGTGATTGCAAAATCAGGGCATCGGTTTCGGTTTTTAGCCATGTGCTTTGGCGTTTGCACAGTTGGCGGGTTTTGATGATGGCAGTTTCTATCATTGTTTGTTTGTCGATTTTGCCGTCTAAATATTGCCAAGCTTGGCGATAGCCTACGCAGCGGATTGCGGGCAGGTTTTCGTGCAGGTTGGGGTTTTGTTTTAAGGCTTGGACTTCGGCTAAAAAACCGTTTTCCAGCATTGAATTGAAACGATTTTTGATGTTTTCGTGCAGCTGGGAGCGTGGTGGCATTAGCACGATTTTTTTGATGCCAAATTCCAGTGCTGATTGCTTGTTGCCTTGCAATTCGCTAAGAGTTTTGCCGCTGATTGCAAACACTTCCAAAGCACGAGTGATGCGCTGGGAGTCGTTTGGGTGGATACGATTGGCGGCTTTTTGGTCAATTTTTGCCAAATCTTGGTGCAGGGCAGTCGCGCCTTTTTCTTGCAATAATTGCTGGAATTTTTGCCTTGATTCTGCGGTGGATTCTGGCAGTTTGGACAGCCCATATTCCAGCGCATTAAAATAAAACGAAGTGCCACCAACCAAAATCGGCAGCTCGCCATTGGCAAAAGCTTGGATGATTTGCGCCCGTGCATCTTTGGCAAAGTCGTGCGCTGAGTAGGTTTGTTCGGGGGTGCAAATGTTGATTAGCTGATGCGGATATGCTTTGAGAGTTTGCGCATCTGGCTTGGCAGTGCCGATATCCATACCCTTGTAAATCAGCGCAGAATCAACACTTATGAGGCGAGTTTTGATGTGCTTTGAAATATTTATAGCCAAAGCGGTTTTCCCCGAGCTGGTAGGACCCATCAAAAAAACTACGGTTTTAGCTGGCATTGACATTCAATTACTAAGTATTATTTTGCTTAACCTACATTATAATGTCTGAATTAAATTATTAAATAGCAAAATGTTCACAATTGAAAATCAAGCAACTGGCAAATTTTTCCGCACTGATGGCGCTGGTTCGATTTTGGAGGATGCGCTAATTCACGGGCTGAATTTCCCGTATGGTTGTCAAAAAGGCTTTTGCGGCAAGTGTAAGGCAACTATTATTGAGGGCGAAGTGGGATACGAAGGCGATATTCCAAACGGTATCAGCGCTGAGGAAATTGCTGATGGGATGGCGCTTTTGTGCCAATGTCGGGCAAAATCTAATGTGATGCTGGCAGTGGACGAGCTGGATAGCATCGCCGATATTGAGGTCAAAACCTTGCCTTGCAAAGTCAGCAGTATTAATCATCTTAATCACGATGTGGTGCAGGTGTTTTTGCAGATTTCCAAGTCCGAATCTTTGCAATATTTTGCTGGTCAATATATAGATTTAATTCACCCAGATTTTGCCCCGCGCGCCTTTTCTATTGCCAATGCACCAAGCAATTCCAGCCTGATTGAGCTGCATATGCGCTTGGTTGATGGTGGTAAATTCACCAATTTTGTATTCAACAAAATGCAGGAAAATTCGCTCTTGCAATTAGAAGGTCCAAAAGGCGATTTCTTTTTTCGTGAAGACAGCAAAAAGCCAGTTATTTTGGTCGCTGGTGGCACTGGTTTTGGGCCAATAAAATCAATTATAGAACACGCAATTTCCACCAAATTGGAGCGCCAAATTCACTTGTATTGGGGTGTGAATAAAATACAAGATTTGTATATGGACTTGCCAAATCAATGGGCGAAAGATTATAAAAATATCCATTTTACTTTGGTTTTG
>VSKZ01000043.1 GCA_008364125.1 Candidatus Thioglobus sp.
GCCAGCCATAAGCATATTCGCCTTGAAAATGAATGGTGGCAGATTTGATTCCTGCCACCTCGCCGGCTGAGGCTTCCATTAGTTTGACCTTGAATTTGTGCGCCTCGCCCCAGCGCAAATACATCCGCAGCACCATTTCTGCCCAATCTTGCGCTTCGGTGCCGCCTGTGCCAGATTGGATGTCAAGGTAAGCAGAATTGGAATCCAATTCGCCGCCAAACATTCTTTTAAATTCTAATTGCTCAATGCTGTCTTCGGCAGCGTTTAAATCAATAATGACACTGGCAGCGGCCTCTTCGTCAGCTTCTGATTGCGCCATATCCAGCAATTCTTTGGCACATTCTAAGGTGCTATTAACTTGGTCAAAAACTGTGCAAACGCCTTCTAAAATGGATTTTTCTTTGCCTAATGCTTGCGCAATTTGTGCGTTAGACCAAATATTTGGGTTCTCCATTTCCAGCAAAACCTCTTCAAGTCGAGCGCGTTTTTCTGCCAAATCAAGGTGAGCAGACAGAGCTTTCAAGCGCTGAATTAAATCATCTATTTTTTGATAAGTTGGGGAAAGTTCCATAGCAATATTTTAATGTGCTTATCAACAAAAAAAGCCCCAAAATGGGGCTTTTTTATCATATTGTAGGAATTATTTTCTAAGACCTAAACGCGAGATTAAATCTGTATAAGCTGGAACATCGTTACCTCTGAGGTAGGCAAGTAGCTTTTTGCGCTGAGAAACTAAATGCAGCAAGCCTCTTCTTGAATGATGGTCTTTTTTGTGCGTTTTAAAATGCTCGGTCAAATGTTTTATGCGGGCAGTTAATAAGGCGACTTGAACGCCAGTAGAGCCAGTATCACTATCGCCGGTTTGATATTCTTTGATGATTGTTTGCGTATCAATTGACATAATCTTAGTTTGCTAAAAATATAAAAGCGACAATTATACGCTAATCTGTTTTTATTTGTCAGTGTTTTAATAGAAAGATTGCTCGTTCGGCGGACGGCTTTTGAAGCGCCGATGAATCCACAAATATTGCTCTGGCGCTTGCAAAATTTGCTGCTCTAATATTGCATTGGTTTTGCTGGCATTTTTGTTGTCATCAGCTTGCGGATATTGTTTTAGCGCTGGGTAGAAATCAAGCTCATAACCAGAACTTTTGCGCACAAAAGCTAGCGGAATAACCACGGTATTATCAATTTTTGCCAGCTTTGCAGTAGCATTAATTGTGGCAGTTGGAACTTTGAAAAACGGTGCAAAAACTGAATTTTTAGTGCCAAGATCTTGGTCTGGTGCATACCAAATCGGCAGCCCAGATTTGAGCGTTTTCAGCAGTGTTTTGGAATCTTTTGCTTTGACCATAACCGCGCCATATTTGATAAATTGTTTGGTCATTTGCGCATCAAATAATAGGTTATTTTGGGGGCGATAAATATCAGCAAACTTGAAATTTTGCGCCAGCATCCTGCCAGCCAGCATCATTGTGGTGAAGTGTCCTACCAGCAAAATAATGTTTTTTTGCTGCTGTAAAGCTTGCTCCAAAATATCACGATTATTGAGTTTGTAACGCTTTTTCAATGCTTCGTCATTTAAATAAAAACAGTTTGCCACCTCAAAAAAAGCAATGCCGACAGAACAAAAATGTTGTTTGGCGAGATGCTCAATTTGTGCCTGATTTTTATCAGCAAAACACTTGCCAATATTGACTAATGCCACTCTTCTAAATTTGCCAAGTAGCGGATACAAAACGCGCCCTATCGCCGAGCCTATAACGATTTGCACCTTAAACGGCAGTTTTGCGCCGAGCTTCATTAAAAGCAGTAAAATCCAAGTAGGAATAAATTTAGGATGATAAAAATTTTGTTTTTTCATTAAAATATGTTTTCTATGCCTTATATTAGTCAAAATTTTATTAACGATTTGCCCAATCAAATTGACATTGTTGATTTGGTTTCCAAGCGCTTAACGCTGAAAAAAGTCGGCAACAGCTATCGTGCGCCTTGCCCATTTCACGGCGGTAAAAATCCCAACTTTTCCGTTAACCCTCAGGAGCAATTTTATCATTGTTTTAAATGCGCAGAGAGCGGTGGTGCGATTAATTTTGTGCAAAAATATGATAATCTTAGTTTTGTTGAGACGATTGAGGCGATTGCTAATGAGTGTGGGCTGAAAATTGAATATGACCAAAATAGCAAGCCGGTTGATCCTGCTTTAGAACGCTATCGGGCTTTGTCGCAAAAGGTTTGTGAGTTTTATCAAAGCCAGTTAAAGTCATCTCCGGCGAAACAAAAAGCGGTAAATTATGCCAAGCAGCGCGATATTAGCGGCGAGATTGCCCAGCGTTTTTCTCTGGGTTTTGCCACTCCGGGCAACAAAGATTTGCTCACGCATTTTGAGGGCACAAAACAAGATATTAACGATTTAAAGGCGCTGAGTTTGGTCAAAACTGGCGAATATGGCGATTATGATTTTTTCCGTGACCGCCTAATGTTTCCAATTCATAATAGCAAAGGCGCGGTTATTGCCTTTGGCGGGCGGGCATTTGACGACAATGCCAAAGCTAAATATCTAAATTCGCAAGAAAGCCCGATTTTCTTCAAATCCAAAGAGCTTTATGGCCTATATCAGGCGCGCAAATATTCACGCACAATGGATTATATTTTGGTGGTTGAGGGTTATATGGATGTGGTTGCCCTGCATCAAGCTGGCATTACCAAAGTGGTGGCAGCCCTTGGCACAGCTACAACAACAGCGCATTTGCAAATATTATCACGCACCACAAACAGCATAGTTTTTTGTTTTGATGGCGATGATGCTGGGCGGCAGGCGGCTTGGAAAGCATTAAAAATCGCATTGCCAGTGATGAAATCTGGCTTGCTTGTCAAATTTTTGTTCCTGCCAGATGGCGAAGACCCAGATAGTTTAGTGAAAAAAGAATCGGCTATTAGCTTTGAAAAGCGCATCGCAAAAGCGCAAATACTGTCGGATTTTTTGCTCAGCCATATAAAAGCGGAAGTCAATTTTGACAGCATAGAGGGCAAAACTGCATTCTTGGAAAAAGCAGCAATATTAGTCGCCCAAGTAACTTACGATGTTTATCAGCGCCAATTAGTTGAAGGCATTGCAAAAATGGTCGGGCAAAGCACAAAGCAAGTGCAAACCATCTTTGACAAACAAGCAAAAAAATTGCAGTTGCAAGCCCCAGAGCCAATGGAACATAAGTATCAACTGCCAGATTTTGCTGTTGATTATCCGCAATCAGGCGCTAAATCCCAGTCAAAAACCTCTGCCAAAACCTTGATGAAAAAAATGATTAATCTGCTACTAAATTACCCATCATTGTCCGATAGCACCGTTGAAGTGCGCGTGCGTAATATCGAAAAATCACAAGTATTATTAGAGCTAATCCACTCAGCAGAAATGGATGCCGACATCAGCCAAGAAGAGTTGATGGCCCCTTTCAAATCCAAGCCCGGCGTGTATCAGCGCCTACAAGAATTGCGAACCCTGACCCCACATTTGAGCGAAAATCAAGCCAAAGACGAATTCCAATCCGCCTTAGGAGCCGCCGAAAAACGCCAAGCAAGAGCCAAAGTAAAAAGCTCAATCGCCGCTGCCAATACCTTAGAATCCCAGCGCAAAGTTATGGAAGGCATTCAGAAAAGCAAGCGCAATAAATAGTTATAAGACTATCGACAAAGAAATATGAAGTGCAAAAAGTGGCGCTAATTTATCCTCGGTGGGCGGAATTTGAGCAAAAATTTACATTTAAACTCGATAGCGATTTAGATTTATGCGTCCAGCCTTTTAACCTTGATAAAATAACAGACTTTAATTGGCAAAATTTTTTGCCAGAATGCACTAATTTGAAAATCGCACAATGAAAAAACAATTACAAAATTTATTAAAACGAGCGCTGGATGAGTTGATAGAGCAGGGGTCAGACGGGGCAGATTTGGCGGCAGGTGAGATTCGGATTGACCATTCAAAAGACAAGGCGCAGGGGGATTTTGCCACAAATATTGCGATGGTTTTGGCAAAGCGGGCTGGGCTTGCGCCGCGGGAATTGGCTTCGCTGATTGTGGCAAAATTGGCTGATGCCGATTATCTTGAAAAGGCTGAAATTGCAGGGCCTGGGTTTATCAATTTTTTTATGTCGCAAGATGCAAATGCAACGGTGGTGCAGCGAATTATTGACGAGGGCAAGGCTTATGGGTGCGATTCTGTGGGCGCTGGGCAGCGGGTTTTGCTGGAATTTGTTTCGGCTAATCCGACTGGGCCGTTGCATGTTGGGCATGGGCGTGGGGCGGCTTATGGAGCGAGTGTTGCTAATCTTTTGCGTGCGGTTGGGTTTGTGGTGGACTGTGAATATTATGTAAATGATGCGGGGCGGCAAATGGATATTTTGGCGACATCCGTTTATTTACGCTATGTTGAGACTGACAAATTTCCCGATAATGGCTATAAAGGCGAATATATTTTTGCTATTGCTGGGCAAATAAAAGGCGTTAAAAAGGCGGATATTTTTGCAAATGTTCGTGCTGATGAAAAAGACGGCGGCGACAAAGAAGCGCATATTGACGACCTTATTAAAAATTGTAAAGAGGCTCTGGGTAGTGATTATCAAGCAATTTTTGGCTTGGCAATTGACAATATTTTGAACGGCATCAAAGCTGATTTATCCGTTTTTGGAGTTAAATATCAGCAATGGTTTAGCGAGCAATCTTTGATTGATTCTGGGCTATCAAAAACCACCGTTGAAAAACTTCAAACATCCAAGAATATTTACGAAAAAGACGGCGCACTCTGGTTTAAAACTACTGATTTTGGCGATGAAAAAGACCGAGTAGTGGTGCGTGACAATGGTTTGCCCACATATTTTGCCTCGGATATTGCCTATCATCGGCAGAAATTTGAACGCGGTTATGACAAAATTATCAACATCTGGGGCGCTGACCATCACGGCTATATTGCCCGCGTTAAGGCATCAATCAAGGCACTTGGATTTGATGAAAACAAGCTGGAAATTTTGCTGGTGCAATTTGCGCATTTGTATCGTGGCAAGGTCAAAATGCCGATGTCAACGCGCTCTGGCTCGTTTGTTACCCTTAAAGAATTGTGCGCTGAAATCGGCGAAGATGCGGCGCGTTTTTTCTATATTTTGCGCAAATCTGAGCAGCATATGGATTTTGATTTGCAGCTGGCACAGTCAAAAACCCATGAAAATCCGGTGTTTTATATCCAATATGCCCACGCCAGAATTTGCTCAGTTTTGGCAAAAGAAGATGGAGCCGCAAAGGCGGATTTATCCTTGTTAAATAACGATTATGAGCAGGCGTTAATCAAGCAACTCAACCGCTACAAAGGCTCAGTCCAAAGCGCTGCACTTGGCTACGAACCGCATATTTTGGCATATTATTTGCGTGATTTAGCCGCCGATTTTCATAGCTATTACAATAATTGCGATTTCTTAATCAAAGACAAAAACCTACAAAATTCACGCCTAACGCTCATTAAAGCTACCGCACAAATTATCAAAAACGGCTTAGGATTATTAGGCGTAACCGCAGCAGATAAAATGTGATGGTAAGTGATAATCTGCAAAGACAACAAGCCTTAGACATCAGTCGCTCGTTTATTGTTCAAGCGCCAGCAGGGTCGGGGAAGACGGAGCTTTTGACGCAGCGGTATTTGAAATTGCTGGCAGTTTGCGCCGAGCCGGAGAGTGTGTTGGCGATGACTTTTACTAATAAGGCGGCGGCAGAGATGAACGAGCGAGTTTTGACGGCGCTAAAATCTGGTAAGTTGCCGCGACCAAAACCAGCGCACAAGCAGGTTACCTATGATTTGGCAAAGCAGGTGATTGAGCGTTCTGATGCGCGGGACTGGCAGTTGCTTAAAAATCCTAAGCGCCTGAAAATATCCACTATTGACGGGCTGTATAGCCTGATTAACAATCGTTATCCGCTGCCAGAGCAGCTGGTTCCTCGGCAAATTATGGCGCAGCAATGGGAGCGTGAGCGCGCTTATAAAGTCGCGGCGCAGCAGACATTATTGCTAATTGATGACAGTGAATATGGCGAGGCAATTGCACATTTACTGCTGTATTTGGACAATAATAGTGCTAAGTTTGAAAATCTATTGGTGCAAATGTTGTCCAAGCGCGACCAATGGCTTATGCGTTTGTATTGTGATAATTCGCTGGATTTACAAATATTGCAAAGCACTGCTAATAGTATTGTTACAGGGCATTTGACGCATTTACGCGAGCTTGCAAAGGCGCATTTTGACTCACACTTTTTTGCTTTAATAGCGTCAAGTGCAGATAAGGAATTGGCAAATATCAAAGCTTTGCCTATGGCGGATATTGACGATTTTGCGGCTTGGAATTTGTTGGCTGATTTGTGCTTAACAGCAGCTGGTGACTGGCGTAAATCGCTGACCAAAGCAAATGGTTTTCCTGCTGAAATCAAGCAGCAAAAAGACCAGCTTATCAAAATTATTCAGTCTTTAAACTCCCAAGAAAAGTTGAAAATCGCCCTGCAAGAGCTAAGAAAAATGCCTGATATTGATTTTTCCAAAACCCAAGTTGGCACTTTGAAAACCATTGCCAAAGTGCTGAAATTATGCACCGCACAGCTAAATTTGTATTTTGAAAACCAGCAAGCGCACGATTTTATAGAGGTGGCATTAAACGCCAATCAAGCACTCAGCAAACAATCTGGCATCAGCGATATTGCCCTGTTTTTGGATTGCAAAATTGAGCATTTATTGATTGATGAATTTCAAGATACTTCAACAGCGCAATTTAATACCATCGAAAAACTCATAGACGAATGGCAAGATTTTGATGGCAAAACGCTATTTTTGGTGGGCGATCCGATGCAGTCAATTTATCGATTTAGAGAGTCGCAAGTGGGGTTATTTTTGCAAGTTCGCGCCCATGGTATCGCCAATATTGCCCCAACTTCGTTATTGCTTGAAACTAATTTTCGCTCCTCAAAAAGTATCGTTGCCGGCAATAATAAGTTTTTTCAGCAAATATTTCCGCAATATGACGATGTATATCAGGGCGCAATTTGCTACTCACCTTCAACGGCAAATTCGGCTGAATGTGATGATGATGCCATTGTTTTTCATCCATTCGCTCATGGGCAATTTTTGTTAGAGGCTCAGGCTGTGAGCCAAGCAGTTGCGAAATCTTTGGCAAAAAATCCAAGTAGCAGCGTGGCAATTTTGGTGCGAGTTCGCAGCCATTTGGTAGATATTGCTAACCAGTTAAAAAGCGCTAAAATAGAATTTGAATCGGTGGAAATCACCCAACTGCAAGATAATTTGTTGACTCGTGATTTACTCTCTTTGAGCCGTGCGCTTTTGCATCTGGGCGACAAACTGGCTTGGCTCAGTATTTTGCGCGCGCCTTGGTGCGGGCTGGTTTTAGATGATTTACTGCTGCTATCCACGGATGATAATAGTATTATTTTTGAGCAATTGGATGATGCTAATATTTTGCAAAAACTCAGCAAAGATGGGCAAAAACGCGCCCAGCACCTGCATAATTGCCTGCAAGATAGCATCAAAAACCAAGGGCGATTTACTTTCACCGAGCTGCTAACTCACGCCATTAACCAGCTGGGACTGAAAAATGAGAGCCTGAATGCGGTTGAATTGTCAATTAAAAATAAATTTTTGCAAATTATTTATGATTGTGAGCAGCAACAATCGCTCAACTCTGAAACCATCGAAGCGGCGCTGAAAAATCTATATGCGCCGAGCGATACAGCGCAGGTTAAATTGATGACAATCCACCAAGCTAAAGGGCTGGAATTTGATACGGTGATTGTCCCCGGGCTGGGCAGGGGGCAGAGAAATGACGATTCTCCGATTATTCGTTTGCGTGAATTTTCCAACAAATCTTTGCTGTTAGCACCGATTAAAGCGGCAATTGAGCAAGATAATAATAACACTTATAAATATTTGCAATTTATCGAATCTCAGCAGAGCCATTTTGAGAGTATGCGCCTTTTGTATGTAGCGATGACGCGCGCCAGAAGCAAGCTGCATTTATTGGGAATGGTCAACAAATCTGGCAATATCGGCAAAAAAACTTTGTTGGAATTATTAGCCCCATTTTTCCAGCGTAATTTTGATGATATAGATTCCAATCTGGCAGTGGCAGAGCCGAGTGAAACCCTGCAACTGCAACGCTTTTCCGTGCTAAAAACGCCGACTATCGAAGCCCAAATTCAAGGCGAAATTGTTGAATATAAACAAAATTCCAAACGCCTATTCAAAAGTGCCTTAGGGACTTTGGTGCATCAATATTTGCAGTGGCAATTATTCACTCCGAGCGCCGAAAACATCCGCAGTCGGCTGATTGAAATTGGCACGAAACCAAGTGAAATTGCGCATTATCAGGCGCATATTAGTAAATTATTGAATAATGTTAAAAATGATGAAAAATTTGCGTGGCTGTTTAAAGAGCGGCAGTCAAACCAGAATGAAGCCCAATTTTTCTTCAATGGCAAAATTATCATCATTGACAAGCTGTTTGTTGACCAAAATGAGTTGTGGGTGATTGACTTCAAAACCGCCGAGCCTGCTGAGTTTGAAACGCTGGAAGCATTTATCCAGCGCCAGCAAAAACAACACCGTGAGCAGCTATTATTTTACAAAAAAGCAATGCTTGATATTTATCAATATCCAGTGCGCTGTGCC
>VSKZ01000044.1 GCA_008364125.1 Candidatus Thioglobus sp.
GTTGATAGCATTACACCTAATAGTGCAGTTTTCATTTATGGTTTCGGCGACTGGACAAATGCTGATAGCAATCGCGCTTTGCGCTTGGATGCTTGGAGCACTTTTAATGGTAGCGGAGTTTGCCCAATTGGTTATAGAGTGCCGACAGGTGCTGAGTTATCAGCTGAGAGAGAATCTTGGGGCAGCCAAGATGTCGCCGGTGCTTTTGCTTCAACTCTTAAGTTGCCATCTGCTGGGCAAAGAAAGAACGCTGGTGCTCAGGATACTGATAATGGTTTCCATTGGGCTAACGATCTTAGTGGTGATACTGGTGGTTTTCAGAATATGAAATTTAGTGCCGGTCTATCCGCAGCACAACCGTCAGATGGATATACGGTGCGCTGTATTCTAAATACTGGCTCTCCGCCTAAGCCTGCGGATACATAAACCCCATAACTAAATAATCAAGCCGCGCTTAAACAAGCAAGGTTCGTTCACCCTAAATAAATCAGGCATTGCCTGATTTATTTGTTTTACAAACTATGTAATTTTTGGCTATTGGCTTTAAGCCAAATATCGGCTTGTTGATATTCTGGCAGCATTTTTTTGAGCAGGGAATAAAAATCTTTTGAGTGATTTTTGTGCTGAATGTGAGCGAGTTCGTGGGCAATTACCATTTCAATAACTGTCAGCGGTGCCATCATCAGTAGATAATTTAGGCTGATATTATTGCTGGCACTGCACGATCCCCAGCGAGTTTTTTGTGCTTTGAAGCGCACTTTTTGGTAGGCTAAATTGTGTTTTTTTCCAAATTTTTCAAGTAGCGGCATAGCAGTTTTGATGAATTCTTTTTGATAAAACCAATGAAAAGCTTTAACACCGAGATATTTTGTGTTTAGCGCAAAATGCTTGCCGTCAAAGCTTAGTGGATTGCCAGTTTTAGTATGTTTTAATGGATATGATTTGCCCAAAAACAGATATTCATCGTTCGCCTCGTAGCTTGATTTTTTTGTAGTTTTGCTGGCAATTTGGGCTTGTTTTTTGCTAATCCAATTTTGCTTTTCACTGATAAAACTCTCAATCTTTTTTATACTCAAACGAAGTGGCGAACGCACTATAAGCTGTGCATCATAATTAATTTGCAGTGAAAGAGTTTTGCGTTTAGAGCGAATTAGCTGATAGTCAGGCAAGAGTCAATCAACCCATTTTCTGGCATTTTCAAACATCCGCATCCACGGGCTGCGTTCTTTGTATTCTTGCGGATAATACGAATTTTGCACCGCCCTGATAACGCGTTCAGGATGTGGCATCATAATTGTTACCTGCCCAGAATCATTGCAAACACCAGCTGCCGCATCGCTTGAACCATTTGGATTATGCGGATAATTTGCGCTCGGCTTGCCATCGTGATCAACATATTGCATGGCGATATTGCCCAAATCGCGTGTAAAAATAGCGCGCCCTTCACCGTGGGCAATGGCAATTGGCATAATTGACCCTTGCATATTTTGTAGGAAAATAGAGTTTGATTTGGCAATTTTAACCGAGGAAAAACGCGCCTCAAACTGTTCGGATTTGTTGCGTTTAAAGCTGGGAAAATTAGCACTGCCGGGGATAATTTCAGTGAGATTAGATAGCATTTGGCAGCCGTTGCAAACGCCCAAAGTAAAGCTGTCAGTGCGATTAAAGAAAGCTTCAAATTCATCTTTGGCACAGGCGTTGTGTAAAATTGAGCTTGCCCAGCCGCGCCCAGCACCAAGCACATCGCCATACGAAAAACCGCCGCAAGCAACCAAGCCTTTGAAATCAGACAGCGCTAATCGCCCAGACAAAATGTCGCTCATATGCACATCAATCGCCTCAAAACCTGCTTGGTCAAAAGCCGCTGCCATTTCTATTTGCCCATTGATTCCTTGCTCACGCAAAATTGCTATTTTCGGGCGTTTGCTCAAAATATTTGGCACTAAATTGTGGTCAAACGATAGCTCGGTTTTCAGCCCGCTGGTGGAGTGCGTGATTGCCTCAAATTCTTGCTTGGCGCAATCTGGATTGTCTCTTTGCTTGGCGATTGTATATGAAGTTTTGCTCCATAATTGCTGTAATTCTGTGCGTTTTTTGCTGTAAGTGTCAATGTTGATTGTGTCGGTTTTATTTAATTTGGCAATGGTGCTGGTGCAATCGGACAAACCAGCAGCCGACAAAACTTTTGCTACTGCTGATTTATTGCTATTTTTTACTTGAATAATGCAGCCTAATTCTTCGTTAAATAGGGTGTCAATATCGCTGCTATCAATATCCAAACCGCAATGAGAAGCGAACGCCATTTCCAGCAAACTAACGATTGCTCCGCCATCGCTACGATCGTGATAAGCACTGATTAAACCGTCTTTATTAAGCTGATTGATGGCAGCGAAAAAGCGCTTAAACACAGCAGAATTATCAAGATTTGGGGCAATATCGCCAAGCTGATTATAAACTTGCGCCAAGCACGAGCCGCCCAGCCGATTTTGCCCAAAACCAAGGTCAATCAATAGCAATTCGCTTTTTGCTTCTGTGTCTAATAATGGGGTAATTTGCATTCTGACATCTGGCGTTTTGACAAAAGCAGTAATCACCAATGAAAGCGGAGCAGTAACCGATTTGTTTGTGCCATTTTCTTGCCAAGTGCTTTGCATACTCATCGAATCCTTGCCTACCGGAACTGTCAAACCAAGCTCTGGGCAAAGATTGATACCGACTGAGCGAACCGCTTCAAACAGCTTGGCATCCTCGCCTTTGTGGCCGCTGGCACTCATCCAATTTGCACTCAAACTAATATGCTTAATATCAGCCACATAGCCGCCAAGCATATTCGTCAGCGCCTCGCCAATCGTCATTCTTGCTGCTGCATTTGCATCGCAAAGTGCCAGCGGCGCTCGCTCTCCCAGCGCCATAATTTCGCCTTGATAGCCGTGATAATCTGCCAATGAAATCGCACAATCTGCCACCGGCACTTGCCACGGGCCAATCATCTGGTCGCGCGCCACCAGCCCAGTTACACTTCTATCGCCAATAGTGATTAAAAAACTTTTGTCAGCAACGCTCGGCAGCTGCAATATTCTGCTAATTGCATCGCTTAATTGAATATTATTAGTGTCAAAAGAGGTAAGTTTGATTGGCTGGCTGATGGCGTTAATTGAGGTTTTTGGCATATTGCCAAGCAGCACTTGCATCGGCATTTCAATTGGATTATTGGCAAATAGTGCATCGCTCAAAATCAGCTGTTGCTCGGAAGTTGATTCGCCCAAAACTGCAAACGGGGCGCGTTCTCTTTGGCAAATTTTGCTAAATAATTCCAGCTTTTTATCATTAATTGCCAGCACATAACGCTCTTGCGATTCGTTGCACCAAATCTCCAATGGCGACATTTTTTTGTCATCGCTGGGAATATTTCGCAGCTCAAATTTTGCGCCAGCGCCAGAATCGTTCACCAATTCTGGCAATCCGTTTGACAGTCCGCCAGCGCCAATATCGTGAATAGAAATAATGGGATTTTCCTCGTTCATATTGGCGCAACAATCTATGACTTCTTGCGCTCTGCGCTGCATTTCTGGGTTGGCTCGTTGCACTGATGCAAAATCCAAATCTTTGTTTTGTTTGCCACTTTTGATGCTTGAAGCTGCGCCGCCTCCCAGCCCAATCAGCATTGCTGGGCCGCCGAGAACGATGATTTTGCTGCCTGTTGGAATCTTGCCTTTTTCAATATGTTGCTGCTGAATATGCCCCAAACCACCTGCCAGCATAATTGGTTTGTGATAGCCGCGAATATCGCCATCAGTGGTTTGTTGCTCGTAAGTGCGGAAATATCCCAGCGTGTTTGGGCGGCCAAATTCGTTGTTGAAACTTGCCGCACCAATCGGCGCTTCAAGCATAATTTCCAGTGCCGATTGGATTTGTTCGGGTTTGCCGTTATCGATTTCCCAAGGTTGTTTTGCGCCGTTGATTTTGAGATTAGAAACGCTAAATCCGCACAAGCCAACTTTTGGTTTTGAGCCTTTTCCGGTCGCGCCCTCATCACGAATTTCACCACCAGAACCAGTCGCAGCACCAGAATACGGGGAAATTGCAGTAGGGTGGTTGTGAGTTTCTACTTTCATTAAAATTGCCCTATGCTCGGTGGAATTGACATATTTGCCATTTGCATCAGCATAAAAACGCTTGCCTTTGTAGCCCTCCATCACCGCTGAATTGTCTGAATAAACACTGAGCAAACCATCAGGGTGTTTGTGGTAAGTATTGCGAATCATCGCAAATAGGCTCTGAGCCTGTTTTTTGCCATCAATTATCCAATCGGCATTAAATATTTTGTGGCGGCAATGCTCTGAATTTGCCTGTGCAAACATCATCAATTCTACATCAGTTGGGTTGCGTTTTAAGCGCCTAAAATTATCAAGCAAATAGTCAATTTCGCTGTTTGATAGCGCCAATCCCAAGGTAATATTGGCATTTTCTAATGCGGATTTTCCTTGCGCTAAAATATCAATACTGGAAAATGGCTTTGGCTCAAAATCAGCAAAAATCATTTTAGCATCGGTAATTGACGGCAATTCGGACTCTGTCATTTTGTCCATAATTATTGATAAAATCGCCTGTTTATTTTTGAGTGGCTTGGCAAAATGATAGATAATTCCACGCTCAATACGCCTGACTTTTTGCAAAGCGCAAAGGTGCAAAATATCGCTTGCCTTGGACGACCACGGCGAAATCGTGCCGAGCCGTGGAATGATAATAATTGCTATGCTTTTATCATTGTCAATATGCGTTTCGTAGCTCAAAAGCGTTTGCAAAGTTGCCAGCTCATCAGCGCTCAAATCGCTCTCACAATCAGCAAAATGCACAAATTCTGTCGCCGTCAAAACTGCCCCAAAAACTGCCAATTTTTTGTTTAAAGCTTCCTGTTTAAAGCTACTTAGCGCCTGAATATTTTTTATGCTTTTAAGCATTTTTAATGGTGTTGTTAAATTGTTGATAATTAGTAATTTTGATGCCGCAATCTATAAATTTTTTGTCGCTGCTAACCAGTAAATCGCACTGATTTTGCTTGGCACAAATACATTGCAGCGTGTCTTCTAAATCTAATTTTTGCGAAATTGACATTTCAATAGCAGCGTTTATGACTTTTTTTCCAAAAATCACAATATCCCAATTTTTTTGTAAAAGCTTGAATTTTTGCAGCGTTGTTTGTTTGTCTGAACACAGATAAAAAACCGTGCTTATCATATCCTCACTGATGACGATTTGATGATTTTCATTGGAAATATTGTAGATTAACTCAGTCGCTAATGCGTGATTAACTCTGTTTTTATCGAAAAAATCAATAACTATATTGGTGTCTAAAAAAATCCTCATTATTCTTGATATTTTTCTGCTCTGGCGCGGCGTAATTTTTTAGATGACATATTGTTAAATTGCGGATGAATGCTCATAGTGCCAGCCATACTCATAATTTCGTCTAATCTTTGTTGCTTTTCTGCTTCAATAGTTTGCTCAACAAAGTCCTTAACCTTTTGCGCATGGACTGCCGACACAAAAACGCCTTTATATTGATGCGTGCGTTTGTCTTCTATATCGATTAAATCGTGCTGACTTAACACACTTGAATTTCTAACCAAATCTCGCATTCCAATAGTAATTGACATAATTTGCTCCTATATTGTCTTTTGTTTAATTATACTACATAGATTTAATAGACAACATATATTGTCATAATTGCGCCATAACTTCATCAGAAATATCGGCGTTGTGATAGACTTCTTGGGTGTCGTCCAAATCTTCTAAACGCTCAATTAGTTGCATAAATTTTTCCGCATCGCCAAGATTAAGCTCAATGCGGCTGGCTGGTTCCATCAAAACCTCAGAGTGCGTTGCTTCAAGCGCTGCTTTGTCCAGTGCATCTTTGACGGTGAAAAAATTCTCAGGCGTGGTGATGACATCAATTGAGCCGTCATCATTGCTAATCACATCCTCAGCGCCAGCATCTATTGCAACCTCCATAATCGCATCTTCGTCGCCATTTTCAAAGCTGATAAAACCTTGTTTGCTGAACAAATAAGACACCGAGCCATCTGTGCCAAGATTGCCCCCATGTTTTGAAAATGCGTGGCGCACATCAGCCACGGTGCGATTGCGATTGTCGGTGAGTGTGTCAACTATAATTGCCGTTCCTCCCAGCCCGTAGCCCTCGTAGCGCACTTCATCATAATTTTTGCCATCAGTATTGCCCGAGCCGCGTTTAACCGCACTTTCAATAGTATCGCGTTTCATATTCGCTGCCAAAGCTTTGTCAATCACCATTCGTAGCCCCGGATTATTTTCCAGCACATCGCCATTTTTTGCCGCAATCACGATTTCTTTAATCAATTTAGTGAAAATTTTACCGCGTTTTGCATCTTGTGCGCCTTTGCGGTGTTGAATATTGTGCCATTTAGAGTGTCCTGCCATTTTTTATTTCCTCAGTAAAAATTGTTTAGTTAAGTATTTTTTGTCTTTAATATTGTCATCTCGTGGCAGATAAATTTTAATTGGTATGCTCATTTGTGACAAATATTGGCACATCAAAGGGCCGACTTTATCCCATCCCAATTGCCCTAAGCCACAGCCGAGGGCTGGTAGCGAGAGAGAAGTAATGCCTTCTTTTTGATAATTTTTGAGCAACCATGCCAAACCTTGCTCAATATCGTCCAATCGAGAAGGATCTTTCCAGTGCCGTTTGGTTGGAAACAATAAAAACCAGCGCAGTCCATTAGGTTTTTCTAAGCTGGATGGATTATCCGCTAATTCTTCGTCCATTAATATTTCTCGTTTGTATATCCAAGGTTTGCCGGCCTTGATTTTATTGCTTTTACAAGCCATTTGATATTGAACATACATATCCGGGAATTGATGTTTTGCGCGAGAAGCCAAGCCTTTTCCCATAATGCCAACGGTGTTGACGCTAATAGTAAGTGTTTGTGCATAGGAAAAAAACATATCACCTTTGACCAAAGTGATATTAGTTTCTGCCAATTTGCTTACATAATTTGGTTGAAAAAATAAATCTGGCTGAACGATGATATTATCAAATTTGATATTATTGCTTGCCGCTTCACTTTCTACATAAATAGTATCTATGTATTCAGCGCCGATTTTATTTTCAATTAATAGCTCTGACATCATCAGCCTTTTAGAGCCATCTGATTTATTCCAATATTCTTTATTCCAAACGCTCCATATTTTTTTAAGCTGCTTTAAGCCTTCTTCTATTTGCTTAAATGAAGATTCACTATGGGCGGCATTGCCGATACTAATCAAGCCATTATGCTTTTTTGCATAATCTAAAATTGATTTTTTAAATTGAATAATGACAATATTTTTGGCTTTTTGCTCATGAATAACGCGGTAAAGCATTGCATTTCTGGCGTTAAAATAAAGATTAGTAAAGTCCCACAAAGTTTCATTTTTCTCTGGATTTGGCTTTATGTCCTTTCTGCGATTGATAATATCTTTATCGTAAATGGTTTCAGGTGTCAGCGTTTGAACGCTATTGTGCGATAACAAGCCATTTTTTAAAATAGATGCTAAATTATTTATATGGCAAATGTAGTAAAGGCTATTAATTTCTTTTTGTCCTGCCATTGCTTGATTTTATGAAGTGAAAAAAATAAATTTTACCCGATATGGGTTGATTTTTTGCCAAACATTGCGCGTAGCGAAAGAGTTATAAATGCGCCTAATCCGGCAAGGGCTATGTCTTGTTGAGAATCCCATCTGTCGCCTTGTTCGCCCAAAAAACTATCAGCATTTGTGCCGCCGTCAATTATGGCGTAAATCCATTCTATCACTTCGTATAAGCCGCCCAAACCAAAAAAAACCAAGACTAAAATCAGTGAAAATAGCGCCCGATTTTTGCTGGTAATTTGCGTAGATAAATATTCCAAAATCGGCAAAACCAGCAGCAATCCAAAAGCAAAATGCACCAATCTATCATAATGATTGCGCCCCAAATCAAAATAATTTTGCACCTCAAACCCCCACGGCACAAGGGCATAGGTGTAATGTGCGCCGATGGTTTGCAGGATAGAAAATATAAAAATAAAAATATAAGAGGTGCTGGACAAATTGAGCTTGCCGCTGGATTTAATGACAAAAGCCAGCCCCATCAGCAGCAAAATATTTTCAATAATCCAAAGCGTGCTATTAACAGGATTGATGCTCAAAAGCAGCCAAAAAATAATAAAAATAGCCAATAAAATTTTTGCTAATTTGTTTGCTGGATTGCTGATTTTTGTTTGGATAGTCATTAATGGAATTTTGTTTTTTATGCGGTAAAGTTAAGTAGTTTTTGAATAGATTGCTGTGCTTTTTCACTGATTTGCGGGTCAATTTTAATTTCATTTTGATCCGTTTGTAATACATTTAATAATTTTTCTAAATCATTCATTGCCATC
>VSKZ01000045.1 GCA_008364125.1 Candidatus Thioglobus sp.
GCCACTAAAATCATATCCTGTTTTGGCGATTTGAGCGCATTAAAGTTGATGGGAACGGGCTTTGCCCAGCCGAATAAAAACGGCGAACCAGTAAAATACAAAATTGCTGGCACGGCGATAGTGCCGATTGGGTCAATATGTTTTATAGGGTTTAGAGTAAGCCTGCCAAGCATTTTGGCAGTTCCATCGCCGCACAAATTAGCAACCCATCCGTGGGCTATTTCGTGAACGGTGATGGCAAAAATTAGAGGAATTGCGTAAATTAAAAGCGTTTGAAAATCAGGCATAGGTAAAATCAAGGTTTTTTAAATTGGCCATTATAAATGAAAACCAGTCAAATTCTCATTCCAACTCAAAAAGAAGCGCCAAACGATGCACAAATTATTTCGCATCAATTGATGATTCGCGCTGGGCTGATTTCCAAGCTTGCATCTGGGTTATATTCGTATTTGCCGATGGGTCTTAAAGTCCTTAAAAAAGTGGAAAAAATTATCCGTGAAGAAATGAATAATGCCGGCGCTCAAGAACTGCTGATGCCAGTGGCACAGCCGGCAGAATTGTGGCAAAAGTCGGGGCGCTGGGAGCAATATGGCGCTGAGCTTTTGCGTTTTAGCGACCGCCACGGCAGGGATTTTTGTCTGGGGCCAACACACGAAGAAGTGATTACCAATCTGGCAGAACAATATCTGAGCAGCTACAAGCAATTGCCGGTAAATTTTTATCAAATTCAAACTAAGTTTCGTGATGAAATTCGCCCGCGTTTTGGGGTGATGCGTTCGCGTGAATTTATTATGAAAGACGCTTATTCTTTTCATATTGACGCTGAAAGTATGCAGCTTGAGTTTGAAAAAATGCACAGCACTTATTGCAAAATTTTCACTCGTCTTGGGCTGGATTATCGCCCAGTATTGGCTGACAGCGGCAGCATCGGCGGCGAAAATTCTATTGAATTTCATGTTTTAGCAGAGTCTGGCGAAGACGAAATTTGTTTCTCTGACGAGTCTGAATATGCTGCCAATATTGAAAAAGTGGCATTTTCCGAGCAAGTAGCAAAGATATCAACAGGCGTTAGCGAAAAGGAAGTATTGACCAAGAAAAAAACTAGCATAGAAGAAGTAGCTGAGTTTTTAAATGTTGAAAAATCTGATTGCATCAAAACTTTAATCATCAAAATCAAAGATGGTTTTAAGGCATTAGCACTTCGTGGCGACCACGAATTATGCGAAATAAAAGTGCAAAATTTATACGGCGAATTTAGCTTTGCAAGCGAAGATGAGATTAAATCTTTGGGTTTGAAAAAAGGTTTTATTGGCGTTAAAGACTTAAATATTGACTTGATTGTGGACTATTTTGCAGCAGCAGAAGTGGATTTTGTTTGTGGAGCAAATGAGTGGGACAAACACTTAACTGGCGTAAATTGGGCGGGCATCAAGTTTGTGTGTTCGGATTTGCGCAACGCTGTTAATGGCGATGATTCTCCAGACGGCAAGGGCAAATTAATCATCAAACGCGGCATTGAAGTTGGGCATATTTTCCAGCTCGGCGACAAATATTCCAAGGCAATGAATGCCAATGTGATTGGCGAATCTGGCAAGGCTAAAACGATGATGATGGGCTGTTACGGAATTGGCGTTACCCGCATTATTGCCGCTGCTATAGAGCAAAATTATGATGACAAAGGTATCATATTTTCAGCCAGCATAGCGCCATTTCAAGTGGTAATTGTGCCGATTAACTACAATAAATCGACTCGGGTTAAAGACTTAGCCGATGATTTGTATCAGCAATTTTTGGATGCTGGCATTGAGGTTTTGTTAAATGACAAAAAAGCGCGTGCTGGAATTATGTTTGCTGAAAGCGAATTATGGGGAATTCCGCATCGCCTGGTGCTTAGTGACACGCATGCGGACAACGGCAACATTGAATATAAAGCCAGAAACGAAGAGCAGAAAGTCCAAATTCCGTTTTCAACGGCGCTTGATTATATTCAAAAACAATTAGTGCAATGATTTTCATCCAACACATCGTCCCGCAGCACTTTCTATCAAGGCTGATGTTTCGTTTTGCTCGCATTGAAAATCAGTGGATAAAAAATACTTTTAACCGCTGGTTTGTGAAAAAATATCAGGTTGATTTAGCGCAAGCGCAGCGCGAGAAAATAGAGGATTACCAAAGTTTTAACGACCTTTTTACCCGCAAACTTAAACCAAATTTACGCCCGCAAGGTGCTGGCATAATTAGCCCAGTTGATGGCACAGTGTCGCAATCTGGTAGCATTATAAATGGCGATTTAATCCAAGCAAAAGGCAAAAAATTCAGCCTTAAAGCCCTGCTCGGCAACCAGCAAAGCTTCCAAAATTTTGCCACTATTTATTTATCTCCAAGCGATTATCACCGCATTCACGCACCGCTTGACGGCAAGTTGCTAAAAATGGATTATATCGGCGGAAAGCTGTTTTCAGTCAACAACAAAACCAGCAATTCAGTGGATAATATTTTTGCCAGAAACGAGCGAGTTATCTGCTATTTTGACACTTATACCATCGTTTTGGTAGGGGCAATTTTTGTCGGCAGTATGGACACCGTGTGGCACGGGCAAGTTACTCCGCCTTATGGCAAAAAATTGTGCATAGATTATCAAGATAAAAATATAACCCTCAAAAAAGGCGATGAGTTGGGGCGTTTTAATATGGGCTCAACTGTGATTTTGTTGAGCATCACGAATAAGTTTGATTTGCAAGTCGGGCAAGCTCTCAAGATGGGTCAATCTTTGTCAGCTTGACCAATTTGATAACGCTGCCAGTAGTTTGCACAATGTCTATTAGCACATTTTCAATCTTGATGCTGACATCGCGTTTTGGAATGCTTTGCAACTCTTCCAAAATAATGCCGTTCAAAGTTTTGGCCTTGTCAACACTCAAATTTATACCCAGCGATGCGTTAAGTTCGCGGATGCTGACCCTCGGGTCGATTAGGTAACTGCCGTCTTTTTGCAGGACAATCTCATTGATGCTTTCGTTTTGGTTGGAAGTAAATTGACCAACAATCTCTTCCAGAATATCTTCCAAAACAATCAAACCACGCACCTCGCCATATTCGTCAACTACCAAACCAAGCCGCCTTTTTTGCTCTTGAAAATGCGCCAATTGATGCGCCAGAGAAGTGCCTTCTGGCACAAAATATGGCTGGCTAACCAAGCCCAAAACATTGTCAATACTAAACTTGCCTTTGGCATATAAATTGACCACATCTCGCATATGCAAAACGCCAGTGATATTGTCGCTTGATGTCTCGTAAGTCAGCAGGCGTGTGTGCTGTGTGCGTTGCAATTGTTTGATAATTTCGTCTTCTTTGTTGGTGTTGATGCTGATTAGCTCGTGGCGCGGAATCATAATATCTTCAACTTTTACTTTTTCTAAATCAATGATATTAAGCAGCATTTTTTGATAGTTTGAAGCAATAATAGGCTTGGCATTATTGACCACCATTTTCAATTCTTCCGAGCTGATTTCATCATTAGTATTTTGGTGTTTGTTGCCAAAGATGGTAAGAATTAAGTTACTTATTTTGGCAATCAGCCAGACAAATGGCTTTAGAATTTTGATGAGTACCTCGATGATGGCAGAAGTTGGCAGGGCGACTTTTTCGGGATATTTGGCAGCAAAAGTTTTGGGCGTAGTTTCGGCAAATACCAAAATCACAAAAGTTAGCAGCAAAGATGACAGCATCACTGAGCCTTCGCCCCAAAGCTTGATTGCCAGCAGGGTGGCAACACTGGAAGCGAAAATATTGACTAAATTGTTGCCCAGCAAAATAGTGCCGATTAGGTAGTCTAAATTGTTTAGTAAATTCTCTGTGCGCTTGGCTTTTTTGTTGGTTTTTGCGAGCGCTCTCAGACGATAGCGGTTAATTGCCATCATCGAAGTTTCGCTGGATGAAAAAAAAGCAGAGGCCAGAATCAGTCCAAATAGGATGATGCTAAGCCATAAGGCGGATAAATCTTGCAAGAGTTTTAGTTTTGTTGATAAATATAAATTAGTTTAGCGTAAATGTTTGAATGCATCAAGCCCGGGATAGACAGCGTCAGCGCCCAATTCTTCTTCGATGCGTAATAGGCGGTTATATTTTGCCAAGCGGTCGGAGCGGGAAAGTGAGCCGGTTTTAATCTGTCCGCAACCTGTGGCAATCGCCAAATCTGCAATTGTGGTGTCTTCGGTTTCACCAGAACGATGCGACATCACGCAGCTATATCCAGCTTTTTGTGCCAATTCCATCGTTGCAAAAGTTTCGCTCAAAGTGCCGATTTGATTGACTTTGATAAGAATTGAGTTGGCAATATTTTTGTCGATTCCTACTGCTAAAATTTTGCTATTAGTAACGAATAAATCATCGCCAACCAGCTGCACTTTGTCGCCAATTTTTTTGGTCAATAAATCCCATCCATCCCAGTCATTTTCGTCCATCCCATCTTCAATAGAAATCAGCGGATATTTTTCCACCCAAGCGCTCAAATAATCGGCAAATTCTGCCGAAGTCAGCGACCTATTTTCGGAGGCGAGGTTGTAAGTGCCATTTTGGTAAAACTCAGAACTGGCAGCATCAATGCCGATGAAAATGTCTTTGCCAGCCACATATCCAGCATCTTTAATTGCTTGCAAAATTACCTTGATTGCATATTCATTAGAGGATAAATTTGGCGCAAAACCGCCTTCATCGCCTACGGTAGTGCTCATACCTTGATCTTCTAAAATGTCTTTGAGACTGTGAAAAACTTCAACGCCGTAGCGCAGCGCCTCTTTGAAACTCGGTGCGCCAGCAGGGATAATCATAAATTCTTGAATATCAATGCTATTATTTGCATGCTCGCCGCCGTTGATAATATTCATCATCGGCACTGGTAATTGGTATTTTGCGTTTAAATTTAGCGAGCTATACAAAGGCTTGTTTGTGGCATTGGCATTAGTATGTGCCGCTGCCAGTGAAACTGCCAAAATAGCATTTGCACCCAAACGCGATTTGGTTTCTGTGCCGTCAAGGTCAATCATTGTTTGATCAATTTTCCCCAGATCGGCAATGTCAAAACCTGTCAGAGCCTGATTTATTTCGCCATTGATGAAGGCAATTGCTTTTAAAACGCCTTTGCCAAAATAGCGAGATTTGTCGCCATCTCGCAGTTCCAATGCCTCTCGTTCGCCTGTTGAAGCACCAGAAGGCACCATTGCGCTGCCCATTGTGCCATCTGCAAGAATGATGTCGGCTTCAATGGTCGGATTGCCTCTGGAATCTAAGATTTCGCGGGCTTTGATTTGTTTAATTTTCACTATATTGTCCTGTTATTTGTGCAAAAAGTGGCTGTATTTTACCAAATAAAGCGCTATTTTTAGTAATAGTTATTATTCAAAAAACGACTTCATTTTGCCAAAAAATGAGTTTAATACTGGATGTTGTTTTTTGCCACACGAATCCGAAAATTGGCGCAATAATTCTTTTTGATTTTTGTCCAAATTAACTGGCGTTTCAACTTGCACTTGACAAATTAAATCACCAATTCCATGCCCTTGCAGAGCTTTAACGCCCTTGTTTTTTAAGCGAAATTGACGGCCAGTTTGCGTGCTTTCTGGGATTTTTAATTTTAATTTTCCACTAAGTGTCGGCACTTCAACCGTGCCTCCCAGCGCTGCTACCGCAAAATCAATCGGCACGCTACAATACAAATCATTGCCGTGGCGCTCAAAAATATTATGTGGTTTGACTCTGATTTCTACATACAAATCCCCGTTTTGGCCGCCGCGCATTCCAGCCTCGCCCTCGCCAGTAACGCGAATACGGCTACCGTCATCAACTCCAGCAGGAATTTTGACTGATAAAGTTTTTTGCTTACGCACCACGCCATCGCCATGACAATCATTGCAAGGTGAACTAATGACTTTTCCAGCGCCATTGCAATGCGGACAAGGCTGTTGAACTTGAAATGGGCCTTGCTGAATATGCACTTGACCCACGCCGTGGCAGGTGGCACAAGTTTTGGCACTGGTTCCCGGTTTAGCGCCAGAGCCATCGCAAGTGTTGCATTTTTCGCCTTTTGGAACGCGAATTTGGATAGTTTTGCCCTCTGCCGCTTCTTTTAGATTAATTTGCAAATCAAAGCGTAAGTCTGAGCCACGATTGTTTGCTTGCTGGCGACCAGAGCCAAAAATATCGCCAAAAATATCACCAAAGCCGTTAGCGTTAGCGCCAGCAAATGGATTTCCACCACCAGCAAATGGGTTACTTCCAGCATTGCCATTTACGCCAGCATGCCCAAATTGGTCGTAGGTTTGGCGTTTTTGCTCATCGGATAAAACTGCATAAGCCTTTTGAATTTCTTTAAAAGTTTTTTCCGCTTTTTTCTTGTCATCCTTATTGCGGTCTGGATGGTGTTTCATTGCCAAGCGTTTGTAAGCTTTTTTGATTTGCTTGGTATCAGAGCTTTTTTCAACGCCTAATACTTTGTAATAATCTCTTTCTGCCATTCTCTTTCCTTAATTATAAAAAAGGGCAAAAAAGCCCCTTTATATGCGTTAAAAATAGAAGTTATTTGTCTTTTTTATCGTCATCAACTTCTTCAAAATCAGCATCAACAACGCCATCATCAGCTGCATTATTAGCCGCATCTGTGAAACCATCAGCGTTGCCAGAGTCGGCGCCGGCTTTGGCTTGTTGCTTTTCTGCCAGCGGTTTTGCTGCCTCACTAAGTGAGTTTAATTTTGCATCAATTGCCTCTTTGTCTTCGCCTTTTGTTGATTCTTCAAGCTCGCCGATTGCTGCCTCGATTGCTGATTTTTCATCACTCGTAACTTCATCTTTCAACTCATCAAGCATTTGTTTAGTTGAATGAATTAGCGCGTCTGCCATATTTCTAGTGGTTACTAATTCTTGGAATTTTTTATCACTATCAGCGTTTTCTTCTGCATCTTTAATCATTTTTTGCACTTCCTCATCGCTCAAACCGCTTGAAGCTTTAATGGTGATATTTTGCTCTTTGCCGGTATTTTTATCTTTGGCAGAAACTTGCAAAATGCCGTCAGAGTCAATATCCAATGAAACTTCAATCTGCGGCTGACCTTTCGGCGCATTAGCAATGCCGTCTAAATTAAATTGCCCCAAAGATTTATTGGCACTGGCAACTTCTCTCTCACCCTGTAAAACATGCACAGTTACTGCCGATTGATTATCAGCAGCGGTTGAGAAAATTTGGCTGGCATTGGTTGGAATGGTGGTATTTTTCTCAATCAATTTAGTCATCACGCCGCCCATTGTTTCGATTCCGAGCGACAATGGAGTAACATCAAGCAGCAAGACATCATTGACATCGCCGCCTAAAACTCCGGCTTGAACGGCAGCGCCCATTGCTACGGCCTCATCTGGATTAACATCTTTTTTAGGCTCTTTGCCGAATAACTTTTTCACCTCTGCTTGCACCTTTGGCATCCGCGAAGAGCCACCGACTAGAATAACTTCGTCAATATCTTTGGCTGTCAGTTTTGCGTCTTTCAGCGCAGTTTTACAAGGGGCAATTGAGCGCTTGATTAACTCTTCAACCAGCGATTCAAGCTTGGCACGAGTAAGTTTGATATTAAGGTGTTTTGGGCCTGAGGCATCCGCCGTTACATACGGCAAATTAACCTCGGTTTGTTCGGTAGAAGATAGTTCAATTTTTGCTTTTTCAGCCGCCTCTTTCAAGCGTTGCAAAGCCATTGGGTCTTTTTTCAAATCCACACCTTGGTCTTTTTTAAATTCTTCTACCAAATAATCCATAATGCGTTGGTCAAAATCTTCGCCGCCCAAGAAAGTATCGCCATTGGTGGACAATACTTCAAAATGCTTTTCGCCGTCAATATCTTCCATTTCAATAATAGAAATATCAAAAGTTCCGCCACCGAGGTCATATACAGCAATGGTTTTATCACCGGTAGATTTGTCCACGCCATACGCTAATGCCGCCGCTGTTGGCTCGTTGATAATGCGTTTGACATCCAAGCCTGCGATTTTGCCGGCATCTTTAGTGGCTTGCCTTTGCGAGTCGTTAAAGTAGGCGGGAACAGTGATAACCGCTTCTGTTACTT
>VSKZ01000046.1 GCA_008364125.1 Candidatus Thioglobus sp.
ATCAGAAGCAGACGAAGAAGCCGCTGCCAGTGTCATTATTGATTTAAACGCCGCCGAAGACAGCATTGAGCAATTAGAATTTAAAAGAATGTTTGGCGGCGAATTGGATTCCAATTCTGCCTACCTTGACATCCAATCTGGCACAGGCGGCACCGAAGCGCAAGATTGGGCAGAAATGGTGCTGCGGATGTATTTGCGCTGGGGCGAGGCGCACAAATTCAAGGTAAAACTAATGGAAGCCTCAGCCGGCGAAGTGGCAGGAATCAAATCTGCCACCATTCATTTTCAAGGCGAATATGCTTATGGCTGGCTGCGCAGCGAAATTGGCATCCATCGCTTGGTGCGAAAATCGCCGTTTAATGCAAATGGCAAGCGCCACACCTCATTTTGCTCGGTGTTTGTTGCCCCTGAAATTGACGATGATATTGAAGTTGAAATCAATAAAGCTGACATTCGCATCGACACTTACCGTGCTAGCGGCGCTGGCGGTCAGCATGTGAACAAAACCGAATCCGCCGTGCGCATAACTCATTTACCCACTGGTGCTGTGGTGCAATGCCAAGATGGACGCAGCCAACATTCCAACAAAGACCAAGCCATGAAACAACTCAAATCCAAACTCTACGAACTGGAAATGCAAAAACGCAACAGCGAAAATAAAGAATTGGAAGACAGCAAATCCGACATCGGCTGGGGACATCAAATCCGCTCGTATGTGCTAGATCAATCACGCATCAAAGACTTGCGCACCGGCGTTGAAAGCTCAAATACCGGTGCTGTTTTGGATGGCGATTTAGATAAATTTATCGTGGCAAGCCTCAAAGCAGGATTGTAAATTTAGCAACAAATTTTGGCAGCAAATAGGCTGAAATAGTTGGTGCTTGTCCAATCGGTGGGGGTAAAATTCAAATTTTAGGTGTGAATTTTTATCCTAATAGAATGGCGCACCTGCTGATTCAACCGTAGCAGAGCCGCCTATGCCTATTGTGTCGTATGTCACATCCGTAGTGCAAGCAAAAATGTTAACTAAAAAGGAGTTATTATGGCAAATGAAGGCTATCACGAACAAGAGAAAAATTTAACTCAAGAAACCAAAGATATGCACAAGGCGATTGTGTCGTTAATGGAAGAATTGGAGGCGATTGATTGGTATAACCAGCGAATTGATGCTTGCAAAAACGATGAATTATCGGCAATTTTGGCGCATAATCGTGATGAAGAAAAGGAGCATGCGGCGATGGTTTTGGAATGGATTAGAAGGCAAGACGATGTTTTTAACAAAGAACTAAAAGACTATTTATTCACCAGCAAACCCATCACCAATTAACACTAAAAAATATGCAGAAACATTACGATATGATTGCGATTGGAGCTGGTAGTGGCGGGCTATCGGCAGTTGAAAGAGCGGCAGAATATGGCAAAAAATGCTTAGTAATTGAAGTTAAAACCATTGGCGGAACTTGCGTAAATGTCGGCTGTGTGCCGAAAAAAGTGATGTGGTTTGCCGCCAATACCGCAATGCAAATAAAAAACGCCAAAGGTTTTGGCTTTGATATTGAGCAAAAAAACTTCAATTGGCAGGCTTTAACAACAGCAAGAGAGAATTACATAAACGGCATCACCACTTGGTATGACGGCTATTTGCAAAAATTGGGCATCGATTATGTGCATGGATTTGGCAAGTTGGTCGGCAAAAATTCGGTGTCGGTGAACGGCAAAACTTACACAGCCGAGCATATTGTGCTGTCTCCCGGCGGCGAACCAACCGTTCCGCATATTGAAGGTGCTGAGCAAGGAATCACTTCTGATGGTTTTTTTGAATTGAAAGCATTACCTAAAAAAGTGGCAATAATTGGTGGTGGCTATATTGGCGTTGAGTTAGCTGGCGTATTGAATGCGTTAGGTAGCAAAGTTGAAATTTTTGGCAGAGCCGACACTTTGCTGCGTGGTTTTGATGCGATGATTCAAAAAGCCTTGGATAAAGATTATACCGCTCACGGTATTACTATTCATCACGGCACTATCATTGACAAAATTTCAAAAAATAAAACTCTACTCACTAATAATGGCGAGTTTGATGGCTTTGAACAAATTATTTGGGCAGTCGGCAGAAATCCGATGACCCAGCATTTGGGGCTTGAAGCAGCTGGAATTGTCTGTAATCAGCAAGGATTTATTAACACTGACAAATTTCAAACAACCAATATTGACAACATTTTTGCACTCGGAGATGCCACTGGACGCGCGCCGCTAACCCCTGTTGCCATCGCTGCTGGCAGAAGATTAGCGGATAGAATTTACAACAATCAAGCCGATAGGCATTTAGATTACGCCAACATTGCAACCGTAGTATTTTCGCACCCACCCATTGGCACCATTGGGCTAACTGAATATGAGGCTGAGGAAAAATTCGACAAAGTCAAAGTTTATCAAACAGAATTTACGCCGATGGCAGATGCGTTATTGGAACACAAAACCACCACAGCGCTAAAATTAGTGTGCGTTGGTGCAGATGAAAAAGTGGTGGGCTGCCACATAATTGGGCATGGAGCTGACGAGATGTTGCAAGGTTTTGCTGTGGCAATCAAAATGGGGGCGACTAAAAAACAATTTGACGATACCGTTGCAATTCATCCTACCAGCGGCGAAGAATTGGTTACTTTGAGATAATCACCGATGCTTATTTAGACGAGCTCGGCGGTATTTGTATGGGCTAATTGGTGGTTGGTAAAATCCCCAAAATCCTAGTTTTTTTGCTTTGGCATAATTTTGCTCTTTGAGGTAAGTATCCTTGTAAGAATACGCCATTCCAGCCTTAACCATCTTTGCGCCGATGTCAGTTCCGTCTTTATAAACTTGCACTAAAATACGATAATAATTATCGATTTTGACCGGTTTTATTAACAATTCTCCCGAAGTTTGCGTTAAAATTTTTGCCAAATATATTTTGGACAATTCTCCGCAGTTCACATTTTTGTTAGCAATTTTTTGGCAAGTTTGCCCAATTTCTGCCGTATCAATGCCCATAATGCGCATTTTCAAATTGATGCTATCGCCATCAACAATATACAAACTTTTTGCGCTATTGAGGTTAAAGTCGTCAATGGCGTTTGCGTTTGTTATCAGCAGCAAACAGAAAATAAATAATTTCATAGAATTAAAGCGGTAAAATCAATTATTTTATAAGGCTTTTGCGCTGTAAATGGACGCTATTGAGAAAATTAAATTTGATGAAAACGGCTTAATTGGCGCAATAGCGCAAGATTTTTCCACGGGGGAAGTATTGATGTTTGCGTGGATGAATGCCAAATCTTTGGCTCTGACAATCGAAAAAAAACAGGCAGTTTACTATTCTCGTTCACGCAAAAAATTGTGGTTTAAAGGCGAAAAATCTGGGCATACGCAGTTGATAAAAGAGATTTATACAGATTGTGATAGCGATATAATTTTGCTAAAAGTTGAACAAACAGGGGGCATCGCTTGCCACACTGGCAGAAAATCTTGCTTTTTTAATCAGCTACAAAATGACAGTTGGACAGTGGCAACAGAGGTTTTAAAAGACCCAAAGGATATTTATGGATAACATTTTAAAGCAATTAGAAACCGTGTTGCAACAGCGCAAAAATGCAGATGCAAACTCTTCTTATGTCGCCTCTTTATACGATAAAGGCATTGATGAAATCTTAAAAAAAATTGGCGAAGAATCTGTCGAAGTGATTATGGCAGCCAAAGATGATAATCAGGAAAAAATCGTTTATGAAGTAGCAGATTTATGGTTTCACATCTTGGTATTATTACGCCATAAAGACATCGAATTGGCTAAAATAGAAGACGAATTGTCAAGAAGATTTGGCTTATCTGGTTTGGAAGAAAAATCCAATCGGCAAATAAAATAGGAGAATAATATGGGATTAGGTGGTATTGGAATTTGGCAACTGCTGATTGTTTTGGTGATTGTTTTGGTTATATTTGGGCGCAAAATTAACTTCAAAAAAATCGGTGGCGACCTTGGCGGCGCTATCAAAGGCTTTAAAAAATCAATGCAAGATAGCGAAGACAAAAAAGGCGAAATCATTGACGCTAAAATCGTCAAAGAAGAAGACGAAAACAAATAAGCTGATTTATGTTTGATATTGGTTTTTGGGAATTTGCTTTAATTGGCGTTATTACTCTGATTGTGGTCGGCCCTGAAAGAATGCCCTCAATAGCGAGGGCTGCTGGGCGTTATGTCGGCAAAGCCAAGCGTTTTATTGTCAAAATACAAAAAGATATCGGCGAAGAAATAGAAGTTGATAAACTCAAAGAACACCTAAATTTGGAAGATGAAAACTCCAATATCATCGAGGTTTTAAAAGAAACAAAAAATTCTATTGGCGATATCAAAAGTGATATTGACAAAAAATTATGAGCAACAAAGAAATGACTTTAATCCAGCATTTGGTTGAATTACGCAATATTTTGCTGCGTAGTTCGATTGCGATTTTAGTTATATTTGGCGGCTTATTTCCCTTTGCCAACGAGGTTTATAACTTCATCGCCGCGCCGATTATCAGCGTGCTGCCAAGCGGCTCAAACATCATTGCCATCGGTGTTATTTCACCATTTTTAACACCACTAAAAATGGCACTTATCCTTGCAGTTTATCTGGCAATGCCATATTTGCTGTATCAGCTTTGGTCATTTGTAGCACCCGCACTTTACGCGCACGAAAAGCGCTTAATTATGCCGCTTGTGGTTTCATCAACCATTCTTTTTTATGCCGGCTTGCTGTTTTCGTTTTATATTGTTTTTCCACTTATTTTTGCGTTTTTGTCCAGCATCGGCCCGAGCGTGGTGGACTTCACCCCTGATATTCAATATTATCTTGATTTTATTTTGAAGGTCTCATTTGCTTTTGGCATTGCGTTTGAAGTGCCGATTGCCACTATTTTAATCATTATGTTGAAAATGACCACGGTGGAAAAGCTGAAAAAAAATCGCCCTTATGTGATTATCGGCGCTTTTGTTTTGGGGATGTTGCTAACGCCGCCTGATATTATTTCACAAACGCTAATCGCTGTGCCGATGTGGATATTATTTGAAACTGGGCTGATTTTTGCGCCGCTATTTCAAAAGCAAAGTGCGACTAACGATGCTGAAAATGAGGCTGAAAATGATGCTGAAAATGAGGGCGAAGAAGACGATGACGAGCTTGATAAAATCGAAGCTGAGTTTGAGAAATTAGATTAGTCTAATAATTCAAAAGCGCTAATCACCCCTTCTGCCACATCAACAATGCGCCTGTTTTTGTCCATTGCCATTTTGCGCAAAGATTGGTAAGATTCATCTTCTTCGATATTTTTGTGTTTCATCAATAAACCTTTGGCTTTTTCAACGATTTTGCGCTCTGAAAGTTGGTCGCGAGTTGCATCTAATTCGTCTTTTAGTGCTTGAAATTCTCTAAATCTTGCTATTGCCACATCAATAATTGGCTGCACGCGATTCTCTTCAAGACCATCAACAATATAAGCATTTACGCCTGATTTAATGGCAGAACTTGTCATCTTAGAGTCGGACTTTTCAGTGAACATAACAATCGGTTTCGGCTTAGTTTTGTTGATGTCTGAGAGGTTGGCAAACACTTTGTCATCAGGAATATCAGCATTCACAATCACCACATCCGCATGGGTCAGCTCGTTGCTGTCTTGTAGATTAATGCTATTATCCATACGACAAATAACCTCATGCCCTTGATCCTGCAAGGCACGGCGCAACACTGCCGAGCGCCCAGTATTTTCGTCAACCAAAATAATTTTAAGTGCTACATTCATAAGGCTTAGATTATATACGATTCAACTTTTTACTTACCTTTCTTTAAGTAAAAAAATACCCCCAATTAAGGGGGTATTTAAAATGAATTTTTTAGGGATTATTTGGTCGTGAATTCTGGATATGCGTGCAAACCGCATTCTGAAATATCAACACCTTCGGCTTCTTCTTGCTCAGAAACTCGAACCCCCATCACTGCTTTAATAAGCAGCCATAGTGCAAATGAAGCAGCAAATACCCAGATAAAAATGGTTGCTGCGCCCAGCAGTTGCCCACTGAAAAGCACTTCTGGATTGGTTAATGGCACTGCCAGCAAGCCCCATAAGCCAACTACGCCATGCACCGAAATCGCTCCAACTGGATCATCAATTTTCAAAAATTTGTCTAATGCTAAAATTGAGAATACCGCCAAAATACCACCAAAAGCGCCAATCATAGTTGCCTCCAATGCGCTTGGCGTATCTGGTCCTGCGGTGATAGCAACCAATCCAGCTAAAGCGCCGTTTAGCGCCATAGAAAGGTCTGCTTTGCCCCACATAATTTTCACCAATATCAATGCCGCAATCACTCCGCCAGCCGCTGCTGCATTGGTGTTTAAAAATACCATTGCTACGGCATTGGCACTTTCTTTGCTTGCCATTGCCAACACCGAGCCGCCATTAAAACCAAACCAGCCCATCCATAAAATGAAAGTTCCGAGCGTTGCCATTGGCATATTTGCCCCGGGAATTGCGTTTGATGAGCCGTCTTTATTGTATTTTCCACGGCGAGCTCCAAGTACAATCACGCCAGCCAAAGCCGCTGCTGCACCTGCCATATGCACAATACCTGAGCCTGCAAAATCAGCAAAACCATAATCAGCAAGTTTAAACATACCAAATACCGCTTCTCCATTCCAAGTCCATGCGCCTTCCATCGGATAAATAATTCCGGTAAAAATAACCGCAAACGCAAAGAATGAAAATAATTTCATTCTTTCAGCCACTGCACCAGAAACGATTGACATCGCTGTTGCTACAAATACGACTTGGAAATAAAAGTCAGCAGGTTTGGCGTAGGTTGCATCTTTTGCAATCACCTCAATCCCTTCTAACATTACGCCGCCGCCATACATCAAGTCGTAACCGTAAATCATATAAGTTGTGCAAGCAATCGCAAACAAACCGATATTTTTAGTTAAGATTTCAGTGGTGTTTTTGCTTCGCACTAAGCCTGCTTCTAACATTGAGAAACCTGCTGCCATCCACATTACCAACGCACCCATTACTAAAAAGTAAAAAGTGTCAATGGCAAATTGCATTTCAATAATTGTATTTTCCATATTGCCTCCTTATAGCGCTATCGAGCCAGTTTCACCCGTTCTGATACGGGTTACTTGCTCTAAATTGCTAACAAAAATTTTGCCATCGCCGATTTTTCCTTCTATATCAGATTTAGCCGATGTGCTAATAATTTCAATCACGCTATCAACCTGATCAGCTGTAATTGCAATTTCTAATTTAACTTTGGGTAAAAAATCTACCGTGTATTCTGCACCACGATAAAGTTCTGTGTGTCCTTTTTGACGACCAAAACCTTTTACCTCCGTTGCCGTAATTCCTGAAATACCAATTTCAGAAAGAGCTTCTCTAACTTCATCAAGCTTAAAAGGCTTGATAATTGCTGTTATCATTTTCATTTATTACTCCTATTTAAAAATAAAAAAAGCCAGCCATTATGCCGCATAAAATATGCAATTTAATGACTGGCTTCCTTGCCTATCCCCCTGATCGTTCTTTGATCCTGACGAAAAAAAACGCTTACTTAAAACTCTAAAAAAGAGCCTCAAATAAACGCCTATGTTTTGTGTTTGCCTTCCATCTTTGGAAAATAAACTGTTAACAATTATATCTTAACAAAAGTATATGCAACACTTTTTTTTAAAATTAATTTTTAATCATTGCTAAATATTGCGCCTCATTTAGAACTTTGACGCCGAATTTTTCGGCAGCAGCTATTTTACTTTGTCCGACTTTTTCGCCGGCTACTAAATAATCAGTTTTAGCGCTAACACTTACT
>VSKZ01000047.1 GCA_008364125.1 Candidatus Thioglobus sp.
GCAATTTCTCTGTCGGACTCGCTGGTGTATTTGTAAGTTTTGAGGCCATAATGCACCAAGGAAAAAACGCCAGCGAATAATAAAACTAATAATAATTTAGTGTTCCGTTCTGGGTGTTTTTCCTTTACTTCGCAAATGCCGCCGGGGCAATTATTAGGCAGTTTGTTGAATTTTTTGTAAAGCAAACATCCCCAGCAAATTCCGAGTGCAGATTCGCTAAAAAACAAAAATAGGCATAGCAAACAAGTCAGCAAACGGACGGGCGAAAGGATATTAAAAATAATAAAATAACTCATCACTGCGCCGATAATCAGACCGACAATCCAAGCGAATTTTTTCGGTTTTGCATCCACCCAATCTGGCGTTTGATTGATAACCAATAGGCTGCCAAGCAGCATATATGGCGCATATTTTGGACTTATGAAAACGCGAATAAAAAATTCAATAATGAAAGTAATAGTGAAAACTTCTGCCCAAAATAGGTTTTGGGTCAAAAACAAAATAAACAAACTAATCATCCCCAAAACCAGCATAATCCCAGCACTGGAACGCGCATCTCGTTCGTTTATGACTTTGTAATCGTAGCCTTCAACCGTTTCACCAAATGAAATAATATTCATAAATCGTCTTTTTTTATAAAACTAAATTATACAACAATCCCGCCTATGTAGATATACACATATTGTAAACTAAAAAATAACGCCTAAAATCATCTGTCGCGTTAAAAGGGATGATGAAATATTGGTGCGCCCTTCAGGATTCGAACCTGAGACCTACGGCTTAGAAGGCCGTTGCTCTATCCAACTGAGCTAAGGGCGCAGATTGTGTGTCTTTTATAAAAGAGGACGCTGGTTGATTGCCCGGCGTTAAATTTATAAATATTCTCTATAAAGACAAAAAATGGTCGGAGTGGAGGGATTTGAACCCCCGACCACCTGGTCCCAAACCAGGTACGCTACCAAACTGCGCTACACTCCGAAAAAAACAATGATTATACTTTGTCCGCCAGCAAATGTTTAGGAATATTCAAAATAAGCCTCGTGCGCTTTTAATTCGGCTGGGGTTGCAGCAATTACCTTTATTGCGCCGCGATTAGAGTCGATTTTTGCGCTGGCAATGTTATCGTTTTGCGAGCTACCTTTTTCTCCGAATAGGTTGAATTGCCCCCCAGTCATCGCCAAATAAACTTGCGATAGGATTTTTGCATCGAGCAATGCACCGTGAACAGTGCGCTCGCTGGCATCGATTTCAAAACGCCGGCACAGAGTGTCGAGGTTGTGCATACCGCCGGGACGCTGTTTTTTGGATAATTCTAATGAGTCAATAATTGTGCAATTATTTTCAATGCGCTCCTCAGAGCCGATCAATTTTAGTTCGTTATTTAAAAATCCAAGGTCAAACGGGGCGTTATGGATGACCAAAGTTGCGCCTTCTATATATTGCAAAAATTCTTCGGCAATTTCTTCAAATTTTGGCTTGTCTTTTAAAAAGCTATCTTTGATGCCGTGAATGCGCTCAGAGTCGCCAACTAAACGCTCTGGCTGGATATATTGATGATATTCGCCGCCTTTGATAATCTTTCTATCAACCACTTCAACGCAGCCGATTTCAATGATTCTATGCCCTTCTTCGGGCTCAATTCCGGTGGTTTCGGTGTCTAAAACAATCAGTCTTTCCATTGTTATTCTCGTGTAAAATTGCTTTATTTTATCGTATTTAGAACTTACAAGTGAGGAATAGAAAATGGCAAGAGTAACTGTTGAAGAGTGTTTGGATTTTGTTGATAATCGTTTTGAGTTGGTATTAGTCGCAGCAAAACGCGCGCACCAGCTAAGCTCTGGCGGTCATCGCTCAACTTTGGATGTTGGCAAAGATAAGCCAACTGTTGTTGCTCTGCGAGAAATTGAAGCCGGCTTGATAAATGCCTCAATCTTGACAGAAATAAACGCCATGGAAGAGGAACTGTCAGCTCAAGATAAAAAAAATAGCAACGCCAAAATGGCAGAAGTTACAGAAGAATTATCAGCAGTGGCAGTTGACGAAGTTGCAGATCAAATGAGCGAAGTTAAGGTCTAATCAACTACTTTTTTATTATTATAAAAATGACGCAAATCCGTCATTTTTTTTTGTTTTAAAATAAGCCTTATTTGAGCATTCAAAACTATGTATCCAATCGCAAAATCTGCCAGAACGCCACTAATTGACGAAGCTAAATATCTTTCAATGTATAAGGATTCCATTGAAAATCCAGACGAATTTTGGGGCCGACAAGCCAAGCAGTTTTTGCATTGGGATAAAGATTGGGATGCCGTCTCAAATGTAGATTATAACGAGGGTTTGATTGAGTGGTTTAAAGGCGGAAAGCTGAATGTTTGTTACAACTGCATCGACCGCCACCTACCGCACAGAGCTATGCAAACGGCAATTATTTGGGAAGGAGATAATCCTGAAATAAGCCAAAAAGTTACTTACCAAGAGTTACATAATGAAGTGGCAAAATTGGCAAATGGCTTGGGGAAACTTGGGGTCAAAAAGGGTGATAGAGTTTGTATTTATATGCCGATGATTTTGCAGGCAAGCTATGCTATGCTTGCTTGTGCGCGGATTGGCGCGATTCATTCTGTGGTGTTTGGTGGCTTTTCGCCAGAGGCGTTGAAAGAGCGGATTTTGGATGCCCAATGTTCGGTGGTGATAACTGCTGATGAAGGTTTACGCGGCGGCAAGGTAATCGCTCTAAAAGCCAATGTTGACAAGGCAGTTGACACTTGCTCTTGCGTAAATGCAGTGCTTGTGGTTGCGCATACTAAGGGCATCGTTGCGTGGAATAAACGAGATATTTGGTATCACGATTTAGTTGCTAATGCATCCAGCGACTGCCCGTGCGTGGCATTTGATGCAGAAACTCCGCTATTTATCCTCTACACTTCCGGCTCAACTGGCAAGCCCAAAGGCGTTTTACACACTGCTGGAGGCTATTTGCTCTACGCTGCCATCACTCATAAATATGTTTTTGATTATCAAGATGGCGACATTTATTGGTGCACTGCCGATGTCGGCTGGGTTACCGGACATTCTTATATCGTTTATGGGCCGCTGGCAAATGGCGCAACTTCGTTGATGTTTGAGGGTGTTCCGACTTATCCAGATGCTGCGCGTTTTTGGCAAGTTATTGACAAACACAAGGTCAATATTTTTTACACAGCTCCGACTGCTATTCGCGCTCTTATGGGTGCTGGGGATGAATTTGTTGATAAAACTCATCGTTCAAGTTTGCGCGTTCTTGGCACTGTTGGCGAGCCGATTAACCCCGAGGCATGGGAGTGGTATTATCACAAAATCGGCAACGGCAAATGCCCGATTGTTGACACTTGGTGGCAAACCGAAACTGGCGGACATCTGATTACGCCGCTGCCTTATGCAACAGCGCTAAAACCTGGCTCAGCCAGCAAACCGTTTTTTGGTATCGAACCGCAAGTGGTGAATGAGCAGGGCAAAGTTTTGGATGGTGAGGCTGAGGGTATTTTGGTGTTAGCCCGTTCGTGGCCAGGACAAATGCGCACACTTTACAACAATCATCAGCGTTTTATGCAAGCATATTTTTCCACTTTCAAAGGCAAATATTTTACCGGAGACGGAGTAAAGAGAGATGCTGACGGCTATTATTGGGTTACTGGCAGGGTTGACGATGTGCTCAATGTTTCTGGTCATCGGCTCGGAACTGCTGAAATTGAATCCGCCTTGGTGTTGCACAAAAGCGTCTCTGAGGCAGCTGTAGTGGGATATTCGCACGAAATTAAAGGGCAAGGAATTTATGCTTATGTTTCAATAATCAGCAGCGCAAAACCAAGCGCTGAATTAAAATCCGAGCTGGTTGCGCTGGTTCGTAGCGAGATTGGAGTAATTGCAAATGTGGACAAAATCCAATTTACAGCAGGACTTCCAAAAACTCGCAGTGGCAAAATTATGCGCCGAATTTTGCGTAAAATTGCGCAAAACGATTACCAAAATCTTGGTGATATTTCAACTTTATCAGAGCCAGAAGTGGTGGATGATTTGATAAAAAACAGAATTTAGCGTTATTTTTTAAGCCAACCGGCAGCTTGCTTGGCATAGTAAGTCAATATCGCATCAGCTCCAGCTCGTTTAAATGATGTCAACATTTCAAGCACTGCTTGCTCTTCGTCAATCCAACCATTTTGGGCGCTGGCTTTGAGCATCGCATATTCGCCGCTGACATGATAGGCAAAAGTAGGCATACCGAAGGTTTGCTTAATGCGATAGACGATGTCTAAATAGAGTAATCCCGGTTTTACCATAACTATATCAGCGCCTTCATCGATGTCTAAACCGACTTCACGCAGCGCCTCATCGCTGTTTGCTGGGTGCATTTGGTAGGTTTGTTTGTCGCCACTGCCGAGGTTTTTGCCCGAACCAACAGCATCACGAAATGGCGAATAATAGTTTGATGCATATTTGGCTGAGTATGCGAGAATGCTGGTATGAATGAAGCCGCCTGCCTCCAAAGCTTGGCGAATAGCGCCAATTCGACCATCCATCATATCGCTTGGGGCAACGATGTCAGCGCCAAACTGGGCGTGGGAAAGCGCTTGTTTGACCAGAACTTCAACAGTCTCATCATTTTGCACATAGCCCGAATCATCAAGCAAACCATCCTGTCCGTGTGTGGTGAAAGGGTCAAGAGCAATATCGGTTATCAGTGTCAACTCTGGATATTTTGCCTTTAACGCCAACAAAGCCCGCTGCACCAAGCCATTTTTATTAAAAGCTTCTTTTGCATCAAGCGATTTTTTGCCATCTTCAATCACTGGAAAAATAGCAATAGCGCGAATTCCAAGCGCAATAATTTCCCCTGCTTCTATTAATAATTGGTCAATGCTCAAACGCTCTACATCAGGCATAGAGTCAATGTTTTGGCGTTTATTATTGCCTTCTATAACAAAAACTGGCAGGATTAAATCATCCGTTGTTAGCGTATTTTCACGCATTAATTCACGAGTATTTGCGTGTTTTCTCATACGCCTCGGTCTATGGGTTAAAATTGTCATAATAAACTTTATTTAATAATTACGAGCAATTATACAATGACTAAAGCAAGCAAAACCCTAAACAAAATGTCCAATGTGGATAAAGGCTTCATCAAGCCGCTACCAAATTCTGAAAAAATTTATGTGCAAGGCTCAAGAGATGATATTCAAGTGCCGATGCGTAAAATCAGCCTGACTGACACAATTGGCGAATTAGCCGAAAAAAATCAGCCGATTTATGTTTATGACACTTCTGGTGTTTATACCGATTCAAAAGTGAATATTGATTTACGCAAAGGGCTTTATGCTGTGCGTTCAAACTGGATTGAAGAGCGAGGCGACAGCCAGCAGCTGGACAAACTCAGCTCAGATTTTTCCAATCAGCGGCGTGATAACAAGGATTTAGATGAGTTGCGTTTTGAACATTTGCAAATACCTCTGCGCGCCAAATCCGGCAAAAATGTCTCACAAATGCACTACGCCCGCCGCGGCATTATCACTCCAGAAATGGAATATATTGCCATTCGTGAAAACTGCAAATGGCAAGATTGCAAAGACAAAATCGGGCAACACAAAGGCGAAGATTTTGGCGCTAGCATCCCCGATATTATCACCAGCGAATTTGTGCGAGACGAAGTGGCACGCGGGCGGGCAGTGATTCCTGCGAATATAAATCACCCTGAAAGTGAGCCGATGATTATCGGGCGCAATTTTATGGTCAAAATCAACGGCAATATTGGCAATTCGGCGCTGGGTTCTAGCATTGATGAGGAAGTGGATAAAATGGTGTGGGGCATCCGCTGGGGCGCTGATACGATTATGGATTTGTCCACTGGCAAAAATATCCACGAAACTCGCGAGTGGATTATTCGCAATTCACCAGTGCCGATTGGCACAGTGCCGATTTATCAAGCGTTGGAAAAAGTCGGCGGCGTGGTAGAGAATTTGAGCTGGGAAGTGTTTCGCGATACGCTTATCGAGCAAGCCGAGCAGGGTGTGGATTATTTTACTATTCACGCTGGAGTGCGCCTCAAATATATACCTCTGACAATCGACAGAGTTACTGGCATCGTCTCTCGTGGCGGCTCAATTATGGCAAAGTGGTGCTTGTCTCATCATCAGGAAAGCTTTATCTACACTCACTTTGAAGAGATTTGTGAGATTATGAAGGCATACGATGTTACCTTTTCGCTGGGCGATGGTTTGCGTCCGGGCAGCATTGCTGATGCAAATGATGCGGCGCAATTTGGTGAGCTTGAAACTCTTGGCGAGCTCACAAAAATTGCTTGGAAGCACGATGTGCAAACCTTCATTGAAGGCCCCGGCCATGTGCCGATGCAGATGATTAAAGAGAATATGGAAAAGCAATTAGCAGAATGCGGGGAAGCGCCTTTTTATACATTAGGCCCGTTGACAACTGACATTGCGCCGGGTTACGACCACATCACTTCTGCCATCGGTGCGGCGCAAATTGGCTGGTATGGCTGCGCTATGCTTTGTTATGTAACCCCAAAAGAGCATCTGGGCTTGCCAAATCAAGACGATGTCAAACAAGGCATCATCGCCTACAAAATTGCCGCTCACGCTGCCGACCTTGCTAAGGGGCATCCGGGCGCGCAAATTCGTGATAATGCTTTGTCAAAAGCGCGATTTGAATTTCGCTGGGAAGACCAATTCAATCTTGGCTTAGACCCAGACACAGCACGCAAATATCACGATGAAACCTTGCCCAAACAAGCTGCTAAAACTTCGCATTTTTGCTCAATGTGTGGGCCTAAATTTTGCTCAATGAAAATCACCCAAGAAATCAAAACTATGGACAAAGAAGAGTTGCTTAAAATCAAAGCCGTTCAACTGGAAATGGACAAAAAATCAGCCGAATTTTTAGACAATGACAGTGAAATATATTTGAAAAATGCTTAGAAAATCCTGCCTAATTTTACTTGTATGTTTTTCCAATTTAACTTTTGCAGGCGAACATCCGTCCAAACCTTGGATTGAAATTAACTATCCGCAAGATGCGCAAAAACGCTGGTGGAATGATGATTGGTGGAAAGATGGACAGTTGCCAGTTCCCAAAAACTATCAAGTGTCGATGGAAAAAGTTGCTTATATGGATGGCGATATTGAGGTTGAGGCGTATTTATTCAAGCCAAATAAGCCGGGGAAATACTTGCCGCTTGTGTTTCAACACGGTCGCCGCGGCTTGGATGATTGGACGCTGCCGAGGGTTAAACGCTTGGCAGCTCGCGGTTTTATCGTTTTAGCGCCAGATATGTTTGGCACTTATTTAGAGCCGCCATTTCCAAATAAACACAATAGCGCTTATGACAAACATCTGGCAAAAGCCGTTGATTTTATACTGGAAATGGATGATATCATTGGCGCTAAAACTTGCGTAATTTCGCATACTCGTGGCGGATATATGGCACTCAAAGCCTTGGTTACTCACAAAAAACAAGAGGATAAAGTGGCATGTTATGTGGCATATTATCCACATTGGCAAGACCCGAATGGATCTGAAGTTGAGCAAGTTTATCAATACACCGAGCAGCTGGATGAGCTTAAAGTTCCGACTTTGGTTTTTGTCGGTGAACACGAGCAATATCAAAGATTACGCCCAATTTTGCTGGGGATAAAAGTGCTGGAAAATAATGGTGTTGATGCCCAACTAATCATCTATCCGGGTGTTGGCAGAGGCTTTGATTTTCGCCCCGAACATATAAGAGGATTTGCTGATGACTTAGCTGCCAAAGATGCAAATATGCGCACTGCCGATTTTGTTAGAAAGCACCTT
>VSKZ01000048.1:0-4773 GCA_008364125.1 Candidatus Thioglobus sp.
AGTGAGCCAGATGAGATGGCAGCTTGTGCGAAGATTGCGCAGCAGTGGGGGTATGACGAGGTTAATATCAATGTTGGCTGTCCGTCTGAGCGGGTGCAATCTGGCAGTTTTGGGGCATGTTTGATGCAAACTCCGCAAGTGGTGGCAGATTGCGTGGATGCGATGCGCCAAAGCTGCGATATTACGGTGAGTGTCAAATCGCGGATTGGGGTGGATGAGATGGAAAGTTACGCTGAACTGGCTGATTTTGTCGCTTTGGTGACAGCGGCAGGATGTGAGGATTTTGTCGTGCATGCACGCAAGGCGTGGCTAAAAGGGCTTAGTCCGAAGGAAAATCGCAGCGTGCCAGAGCTTAATTATGAATGGGTTTATCAGCTGAAAAAAGATTTTGCAAAGCTCAATATTTCCATCAATGGCGGCATTACTAACATTGCCGATGCGCAGCAGCATTTGCAGCAGGTTGATGGAGTGATGCTTGGGCGCAGCGCTTATCAGCAGCCGTATTTGCTCAGTGAGGTGGACGGGCAAATCTATCACAAAAAAACCAAAATATTGCCCCGCGAACAAGTATTATTGCAGTTTATTGAATATATGAAAAATGAGCAACAGCAAGGAGTGCCGATTCGCTCGATGACGCGGCATATTTTGGGATTGTATCACGGGCAGCCGAATGCCAAAAAATTCAGGCAACTATTGAGCGGAAAGGTGGTTGAATTGGAGCATTTGTATCAATGGCTGGATTTTATAAAGGCGTCTTAAATAATGGCTAAAAATCATTCTAACGAACATTATATTGTTGCAATTGATATTGGCAGCAGCAAAATTGTGGTTTTTTTTGCTGAACAAAGGGGCGAGCGGCTGGAAATTTTTGGACAGGCGCGTGGCAAATCTGACGGCGTGGTCAATGGCGAAGTTGTTGATTCCTCGGCGCTTTCTCGGGCAATTAAAGAAGTTGGAGATGCGGCTTGTTTGAGTTGTAATTCTAATTTTGACAGCGTAAATGTCAATATTTCTGATGCAAATATTAAGGTTTTCAACCTCAATCCGCACACCTATTTAGACAGCGGAAAAGTGAGAGAATCTGATGTAAAAAGCATTATCAAAACCGCCGAAGCGGTGAAAATGGAAAAAACCGCACGCCATATAAACAGCGTGGCACAGCGCTATATTTTAGACAAAGACCCTCATACTAATCAGGGCGTGGTTGTCAAGCAGCCGATTGGCGAGAGCGCCGATACTTTGGAGGTGAATATGCACATTGTTTGCGTCTCTGAGCAGCAGGCAAAAAACATCGAAAGAAGCATTGCCGCGAATGGCTCTAAGGTGCTTAATTTTGTTCCGAGCTCAATGGCAGCAGGCGAAAGTTATCTTACTCAGGAGCAAAAAAACAGCGGTATTTGTCTGGTTGATATTGGCTCAGGAACGATGGATTTGTCGGTTTTTAAGAATGGCAGCATTTTTTACAGCGGCGTTATTCAGCAAGGTGCAGATTTGGTCAGCAATGCGATTGCTGACGCATTTGGAGCATCTTTTGCCGAGGCAGAAAGGCTGAAATTGAAACACGGACAAGCTCAGGTGAAAAACATAATAGAGGATGAACTTATTAGCTTTAAGAAAGCGCAGAGCTCAAAGGATTATTACTTGTCATATCAAGCACTTATAGAAGTTATAGAAGAGGCTTATGAGCAATTATTTACAGCGATTAAGGCAAACTTGAAAGAGCAAAATTTATTGCGTTCGCTAAATTCAGGTTTTGTTCTGGTGGGCGGCGGCGCAAAAATGCAAGGATTGGATGATTTGGCGCTTGATTGTTTGAAAAAAAGAAGCAAAATCGGGCGTATAAGCACTAATTTAATTCGCATTGACACCAATTCTATTTCAACAAATGAAGATTTATTAGCACCAGAATATGCCAGTGCTATCGGCTTATTGCTGTTTAAAAATGACGAATCTGGACTCAAAGAGCAACAATCAAATAATAACGAAGGAATTTTGAGTAAAATCAGAGAAATTAAAAAAAGTTTCTAAATATGATTAAGCAAAGAACCATCAAAAAATCGGTAAAAGCGCGCGGCATTGGCATTCACAGTGGCAATATGATAAATATGAGCCTAATTCCAGCAGACGCTGACCATGGCGTAGTTTTTCGGCGGATGGATGCTGGGGGCAAGTTGGTTCGGGCGCATAATGCATTTGTCAACGAGGTTGTGCTTTCAACCAGCATTGAAGATGAGGGCGTTAAAATTTCCACTGTTGAACATTTGATGAGTGCATTTTCAGCGCTGGGAATTGACAATGTTTTGGTGGAACTTGACTCATTTGAAGTGCCGATTATGGACGGTTCTTCTGCGCCTTTTATTTTCTTGATTCAATCTGCCGGCATCGAAGAGCAAAATGAGGCAAAAAAATTCTTTGTTATTAAAGACACAGTGCGCGTAGAAAATAACGATTCTTGGGCGCAAGTATCGCCTCATGAAGGCTTTAAAGTTACTCTTGAAATTGATTTTAATCACAAAAAAGTGCAAGAAAGTGGACAAAAACTGAGCATTGATTTTGCGCAAAAATCTTACCTAAAAGAGATTTCCAGAGCCAGAACTTTTGGCTATGTAAAAGATATGAAAATTATGCAAGAAAAAAAGTTGGCACTCGGCGCAAGTATGGATAACGCCATTGCTCTGAGCGATGACGATGTGCTAAATGAGGAAGGTATGCGTTATGAAAATGAATTTGTCAAACACAAAATTTTGGATATTGTCGGCGACTTGTATTTGCTTGGCGGCAGTATGATTGGACATTATGAAGGCTATAAAACTGGACATTTGCTCAACGACCAACTGCTTACAGCCATTCTTAAAAGTCAAGAAAATTGGTCAATTGAGACCTTTGAAACTAAGGATTCACCGATTCTGTTTTATTCAGAAGATTGGCAAAATAGCCTATAATCACCGATTATAGCAAACACCAAAAAATATGATTGCTACGCCTGTCTTAGGTATAATTTAGAGGTTTTTTTTAGCAAACAATAAGTATGAAATTAAATGGAGCTCAAATATTGGTCAATTGCCTCCAAAGCGAGGGAGTGGAGCATATTTTTGGCTATCCCGGCGGGGCAGTGCTGCATATTTACGATGCGCTTAATGTTAGCGATAAAATCAAACATATTCTGGTGCGCCACGAGCAGGGCGCTGTGCATGCGGCAGATGGCTATGCTCGTAGCAGTGGCAAGTGCGGCGTTGCACTGGTTACTTCCGGTCCTGGACTTACTAATGCGGTAACTGGCATTGCCACGGCGCATATGGATTCTATTCCACTGGTGGTGATTTCTGGGCAAGTTTCATCCGCAGTGATTGGCAACGATGCCTTTCAAGAGGTTGATGCGGTGGGCATTACTCGCTCATGTGTTAAGCACAATTTTTTGGTTACCAATATTGATGATTTGGCAATGGTGATTAAAAAAGCCTTTCATATCGCCAAAACAGGTCGCCCGGGCCCAGTTTTGATAGACATCAGCAAAGATACAACTATTGCCACCACTGAATTTGAGGGCTATCCTCAGAGTATAAATATGCGTTCATATCAGCCGCAAATAAAGCCTGATTCCCAGCAAATTGCCGCTGCTATTGAACTGATTGTCAAAGCCAAAAAACCAATTATTTATTCTGGTGGTGGCAGCGTGATTGGCAATGCCTCTCGGCAACTCAGAGATTTAACGAAGCAAATCGGATTTCCAATTACGCAAACGCTGATGGGCTTAGGAGCTTTTCCGGCGACTAATAAACAATCGCTTGGTATGCTTGGTATGCACGGCACTTACGAAGCAAATATGGCAATGCATGATTCAGATTGCATTATCGCTGTTGGTGTGCGTTTTGACGATAGAATCACTGGCAACTTAGATTTATTTTGCCCATTTGCAAAAATTATCCACATTGATATTGATCCATCTTCCATCGGCAAAACGGTGGGCGCTGATGTTAGCATTGTCGCCCAAGTTAGTGATGCTCTGAGCGAATTATCAGCAGGTTTGCAAGGTAAAAAATTAGCAGATATTAGCCACTGGTGGCAGCAAATTGACAAGTGGCGGGCAGTTGATTCAATGGCTTACAAAACCGCAGCAGGAGTTATCAAACCGCAAAGCGTGATTGAAGCCCTATATGCAGTAACCAAAGGCGATGCAATCGTTACTTCCGATGTCGGTCAGCATCAAATGTGGGCAGCACAATATTACCCATTTGATAAACCGCGGCGCTGGATTAACTCTGGCGGTTTGGGCACGATGGGCTTTGGTTTGCCAGCAGCAATGGGGGCAAAATTGGCACAGCCAAACTTAGATGTCGCCTGCGTTACCGGCGAGGGCAGTATTCAAATGATGTTGCAAGAGTTGTCAACTATGTTGCAATATAGCACCCCAGTTAAAATCATCAATCTTAATAATGGCTATCTGGGGATGGTGCGGCAATGGCAAGAGTTTTTTTATGAAAAACGCTACGCAATGTCATATATGGAAGCGCTGCCAGACTTTGTAAAATTAGCAGAAAGCTATGGTCATATCGGCATAAAAGTTGAGCAAGAGTCCGAGCTGATGCCAGCACTAAAACAGGCTTTCGAGCAAAAAGACAAAACCGTATTTGTAGATATTTTGACCGACCCAAGTGAAAATGTATTCTAATATTAGCGCGGCAAATGCCCTGCTGAAAACTTTGGAAGAACCACGCAAAAACACGCTGATTATTTTGCTGGCGCACAATAGTAAAAACCTGCCAGCCACAATTA
>VSKZ01000048.1:4783-7839 GCA_008364125.1 Candidatus Thioglobus sp.
GAGCAGGGCATCATCAAATGCTTTTAGCAGGACAAGATGTGATGAAATCAACCAATGATGAAGGGTTAAATTTAGTATGAGACATATTATTTCAGTGCAATTGGAAAACGAATCTGGCGCTCTTTCAAGGGTAGCAGGGCTGTTTTCGGCACGCGGTTTCAACATAGAATCACTCACCGTTGCCCCGACTAATGATGCAACTTTGTCGAGGATGACCATTGTCAGTATTGGCGATGACAATATTATTGAGCAAGTTGTTAAGCAATTGGAAAAACTAATCGATGTGGTTACAGTAATAAATCTAACCGCAACCGAGCATATTGAAAGAGAATTAGCACTGATTAAAATTAGTGTGAATGCAGGCACACAAGAAGATATTGATAAAATTATTGATAGTTGTGCAGGCAAAATAGTGGATGTCAGCGAAGACACTTATACCGTTGAGGTAGCAGGAAAGAGCCAAAAATTAAACGATTTTTTGGCAGCGCTGAATAAGTTTGAAATTTTGGAAGTTTCAAGGACTGGCGTTACCGGCGTTTGTCAGAAAAGAGAATATAAATAATCAATAACGAGGAAAAAAAATGAACAGATATTATGATAAAGATACAGATTTAAACATTATTAAAAATATGAAAGTAGCAATTATTGGCTATGGATCACAGGGTTACGCGCATGCAAACAACCTGAAAGATTCTGGGGTTGAAGTGGTGGTCGGTCTCAGAAAAGGCTCATCTTCGGCAACAAAAGCGGCAGATTCTGGCTTAACTGTGAAGTCGGTTGAAGAGGCAACAGCATGGGCAGATTTGGTGATGGTGTTAGCACCAGACGAGTTTCAAGCGCAAATTTACACTGACGCAATTGAGCCAAACATCAGCAGCGGCGCAACTTTGGCGTTTGCTCACGGGCTAAATATTCATTTTGCAATGATTAAAGCCCGAGCTGATTTGAATGTAATTATGATTGCACCAAAAGCGCCGGGGCATACTGTGCGCTCAGAATTTGTCAAAGGCGGCGGCATCCCTGATTTAATTGCAGTTGAGCAAGACACATCTGGCAACGCAAAAGACATCGCCTTATCTTACGCATCGGCAATCGGTGGCGGACGCACCGGCATTTTAGAAACTTCGTTTCGAGAAGAAACTGAAACCGATTTATTCGGTGAACAAGCAGTGCTTTGTGGCGGCACAACGGCATTAGTTCAAGCTGGTTTTGAGACATTAGTGGAGGCAGGTTACGAGCCAGAAATGGCATATTTTGAATGCTTGCACGAGCTCAAACTAATCGTTGATTTGATGTATGAAGGTGGCATCGCTAATATGCGTTATTCAATCTCAAACACCGCAGAATACGGCGATGTAACTCGTGGTCCACGCATCATCACCAGTGAAACCAAAGCAGAAATGAAGAAAATTCTCGGTGAAATTCAAGACGGCTCATTTGCCAAAGAATTTGTGCAAAATGTTGGCGATTTGCCAGCGCGTCGTGAAGTTGCTCGTCAGCATCAAATCGAGCAAGTTGGAGCAAGTTTGCGTGCTATGATGCCATGGATTACAAAAAACAAAATCATCGACCAAAGTAAAAATTAGCCAACACACTGCTGTTAAAGCCATTGGATTTGTTATTAAAAAATGCAAAAAAATAAAAAAATAAAAATCGGGATATATCTGCTGCCTAATATTCTAACAACATTTGGGCTGTTTTCTGGTTTTCTGGCAATTATTTTAGCAGCTAAAGGTCAGTTTTCAGAAGCTGCTATTGCTATTTTTGTGGCAATGTTGTGTGATGGGCTTGATGGCAGAGTTGCCCGCTTGACCAACACTCAAAGCACTTTTGGCGAGCAGTATGATTCAATGGCAGATATGCTTTCATTTTGCGTTGCACCTGCGCTGCTGATGTATTTTTGGCAGTTTCAAGGGGCAGATAAAATCGGCTGGCTTGGTGCGTTTTTGTATGTTAGTGCTGGTGCTTTGCGTTTGGCGCGTTTCAACACGCAAATTGGCGTTGAGGACAAACGCTATTTTCAAGGCCTGCCTTCGCCCGCCGCAGCTGCATTAGTGGCAGGTATGGTGTGGACTAAAGAATACATTGGCGTTAGCGAATATGACCAATATTTGCTAATCTCAAGCTGGATTATTTTGGTTGGTGCTGGCGTGCTGATGGTCAGCAATGTGCGCTATTACAGCTTTAAAGAGTTCAATCTAAAAGGCAGGTCATCGTTCAAATTACTGCTGCTGGCAACTTTACTTATTATCGTTATCAGCCTGTGGCCGCATACTATTTTGTTTGCGTTTTTCTTTATTTACGCCTTGTCTGGGTTGATTATAACGATGATTGATGTGCGCAAAAAACGCGCCTTGAAAAAAAACCGATAGCCGCTTTGCATTTAGACTATAATTTAATTTATGAAATATCAGACTACAATTTATTCCCACAAGCAAACCCTCCTGTTGCGATTATTACCGTAAGGTAGCCTATCCACTCGCTCGGATGAAAGTCCAGCACCACTTGAAAAACAAGCAAAACACAAGCAACAAATACAGGAGACAAAAATGTCTGATAAACTAATTATTTTTGATACAACACTAAGAGACGGCGAGCAATCACCCGGCGCCTCAATGAATAAGGACGAAAAAATACGCATCGCCAAAGCATTGGAAAAAATGCGTGTTGATGTTATTGAAGCGGGCTTTGCCATCGCTTCTAATGGCGATTTTGAGGCAGTTAAAGCAGTCGCCAATGCGGTTAAAGATTCCACTGTTTGTTCGCTTGCCAGAGCGATAGACAAGGACATTGACCGTGCAGGAGAGGCACTAAAAGGAGCAGTTTCACCGCGCATTCACACCTTCATTGCCACCAGCGATATTCATATGAAAATGAAGCTAAATATGCGCCCAGAACAAGTCGTAGAACAGGCTGTGCGCTCAGTAAAACGCGCTAGAAATTGGACTGACAATGTGGAATTTTCCCCAGAAGATGCTGGTCGTAGTGATGAAGATTTTCTTTGTCGCATAATTGAAAAAGCCATCGATGCCGGAGCTACAACCATCAACATCCCC
>VSKZ01000049.1 GCA_008364125.1 Candidatus Thioglobus sp.
GCATAAATATTCCCCTCCTCTTCCTTAGCAAACCGCGCCGCCGCCTGCTCTGCCGAATCAAACCTAAAACTAGAAGTCAAGAAAATCGCCTCCGAATGCTCCTGCTCGTTAGTAGTTTTATAGCCCTCTCGGATGGCTTTTGTGTTGAATTTTTTCATAGTGTTTTTTGTTTAAATGCTCAATTATATAGTTTATATATTTAATTTTGGTTAAACGCAATTTTTTCATACTAAGCCAAATATAAGCCATTTTACTGATACTGGCAAAATAGTTTTGTTAATAAATTTTATTATAGTCATTAGTGATTAGTTAATTTTTTGGATAATTAAAATTGCAGTTGCAACTTTTTTTTAAAACCTGCGTATAACAAGGTATGCGTTTATCAAAAATACTTCCACTATTGCTGCTTAGTCTTTTTGCTGATATTAGTTTTGGCAAAAATCTGCATTTTGAAAGTGGCAATACTCAAAATACTATGGTTGAGCTTTATACTTCCGAGGGTTGTAGCTCTTGCCCGCCGGCGGATGAGTGGTTTAGCGGCTTCAAACATCATCCGCAACTTTTTAGCGAAATTGTGCCGATTGCCTTTCATGTTGATTATTGGGATTATATCGGCTGGGAGGACGAATTTGCCAACAGCGCTTATAGCAAAAGGCAAACGCAATACCGTCAGCAAGGCAATATCAGGCAAGTTTATACGCCGCAAGTGGTGAAAAATGGCAAGGATGACAGGACTTTTCGTTATACTCACAGTTTGCAAAATCAAATAACTGGCAAGCTCAGCGTTGATGTGCTTGATGACACTGTAAATATCAGTTTTAATGCCAAGCAACAGCCTTTGGTGGCAAATGTTGCTTTGCTGGGATTTGGGCTTGAAAGTAGTGTTACCGCTGGCGAAAACGAAGACAAGATTTTAAAGCACGATTTTGTGGTGCTTGGACATCAGCAAAAAACTGCCAATGGCAATCATTGGTCAATCAAATTGCCGCAATCATCCAAACCAGCAAAACGCTTTGCCCTTGCGGTTTGGGTCAACACTCCAAATTCATTAAAACCAATTCAAGTTATTGGTAGCTGGCTCTAATTTTCTGCCAAATCGCCTTCCAACAAATCCGAATCATCACGCGCCAAAATTGCAATCGCCTGTTGCTCACAAGACGACGGCACTTGCACTTTTACCCCGCCCAGCGCATTTGAATAAAGCCATTGCATATTGATAGTATGTTCGTCTGCCAGAGTTGCTGGAATGCCTTCGGACTCCAATTTTGCCCTTGCAATATATGCCTCGTGGGCAAAAGAAAAGCGGGCAACTGTTGTCAACATTGCTCTAAATCAAATCCCATAACGCTGCCGATATGCCTCAATACTTTTGATTAGCGCCGCGTCATTGCCTTGTTTTAGATAATCAATCAGATGCGTCAAACTGATGATGCTCAATACTTGAATACCAAAATCTTTTTCAACTTCCTGAATGGCAGAAATATTGCCATTACCTTTTTCCTGCCTATCAAGAGCAACCACCACACTTTTTGCATTAGCGCCATTTGCCTGAATAATATCCACTGCCTCGCGAATTGCTGTTCCAGCGGTGATTACATCGTCAATAATAAGAATATCGCCTTTCAACGGATGCCCAACAATGTCGCCGCCTTCGCCGTGGGTTTTGGCTTCTTTGCGATTAAAACTATAAGCAATATTTTTGCCAAAACTATCATTTAGCGCCATCGCAGTTGCTGTTGCCAAAGGTATTCCTTTGTAAGCAGGGCCGAATAAAACATCAAAATCTATCCCACTGTTTTCAATCGCTTGTGCATAAAAATAGCCGAGTTGCGATAAATGCTTGCCCCGATTAAACATTCCGGCGTTGAAAAAATAAGGACTGGTGCGCCCAGATTTGAGCTCAAACTCGCCGAATTTCAAAGCGCCGACCTCTAAAACAAACTGGATGAATTTTTTTTGATAATCTTGCATAGTGATTTATATTTAATAAGTAAAATTTAAGATATGAAAATTATAACGGCAAATGTCAACGGAATTCGGGCAGCTGAGAAAAAAGGTTTTTTCGCTTGGCTAAAAAAAGAAAATGCAGATGTGATTTGTTTGCAAGAAATAAAAGCGCAAGAAGAGCAATTAGATGAGCGTTTTTACCCATCAGAATACCATTGTTATTACCATCCTGCCGAGAAAAAAGGCTATTCTGGCACTGCTATTTTTAGCAAAAAAAAGCCGCTTTCAGTTAGCAAAAAAACCGGCTGGAAAGAGATGGATTCCGAAGGTCGTATGATTTTGGCAGAGTTTGATAATTTTTCCATAGCCTCAATTTACATCTATTCTGGCAGCTCAAAACCCGAACGGCAAGATTTGAAAATGCGCTTTTTAAGCAAAAAATTTATGCCTTATTTGCAGCAATTAAAAAAAGCTGATAATAAAATTATTTTCTGCGGCGATGTAAATATTGTGCATCAAAAACGCGATATTAAAAACTTCACTGGCAACAAAAATCGCTCCGGTTGCCTGCCAGAAGAGCGCGCCTATTTAGATAAATTATTCCAACAAATCGGCTTTGTAGATGGTTTTCGCGAGGTCAATCAAGAATCTGAGCAATACACTTGGTGGAGCAATCGTGGGCAAGCGTGGGCGAATAATACTGGCTGGCGGATTGACTATCAAATCCTCAGCCCAAACCTCAAAGGCTCGGTCAAAAACGCACAAATCTACAAAGCCGAACGCTTTTCAGACCACGCGCCGCTGATTTTGCAGTATCGCAAATTCTAATGGCAGGGTTGCGAAAAATACAAAGTTTTGTGCGCCGCTCAGGCCGTTTGACCCCATCGCAACAAAAGGGATTAACGCAGCTATGGGCGGATTATGCGCTTGAACCGCAAGTTGATTTCCTGCTTGATTTTAGTGCTATTTTTAGCAACGAAAACGCCGTGGTTTTGGAGATTGGTTTTGGCAATGGCGATACTTTGGTGCAAATGGCTGCGCAAAATCCGCAGCTAAATTATGTCGGAATTGAGGTGTATGAAGCCGGAATCGGGCGGCTAATCAGCAACGCCCATAAACAAGGTTTGGGCAATTTAAAAGTGCTAAAAGGCGATGCGATTGAGTTTTTAAACGCCAATATCAAAAACCATTGCCTGAGCAAAGTGCAGTTATTTTTCCCTGACCCTTGGCACAAAAAAAAGCACCACAAACGCCGCATCGTTTCGCACGATTTTCTGGATTTATTATCCGCTAAATTGACGGCTGGCGGCGAATTGCACTTGGCAACCGATTGGCAAGATTATGCCGAGCAAATGCTGCAAATGTTGGAGGAAAATAAGCACTTTAAAAACATCCAGAACGCCCATACATATTCACCAAGGCCAGATTTTAGGCCGTTGAGCAAATTTGAAAAACGCGGACAACGGCTTGGGCATAAAATCTGGGATTTAATTTTTATAAATCAAAACGAGGAACGCTAATGTTATTTTTATTTTTTGTTATAACCACCACTTTGGAGCTTGTTGTGCTGATTGAAGTTGGCAGCCAAATTGGCACTGGCAACACAATTTTGCTGATAATCCTCACCGCTTTTGCCGGCTCTTTTTTGCTCAAACAGCAAGGGCTTTCCACCCTCAGAAAAGCCCAACAAATAATTATGCAAGGCGAAAATCCATCGTTTGAAATGCTTGAAGGAGTGGTAATTTTGGTGTCTGGAATTTTGCTACTAACCCCCGGTTTTATCACTGATAGTTTAGGATTGCTGGGGCTAATTCCTTGGAGCAGAAAACTATTTTTGTCACACTTTTTAGCCAAAAATGCGCGCCGATTTTTCACCAAAATGCGCCCACAAAAACCACAATCACAGCAAAAAATAATGCCAGACGACAACACCATAGAGGGCGAATTTTGGGAGGATTAAAAACGCTGGACGACTGGCTAATTTACCAGCAAAATTTGCACACAAAAGAGATTGATTTAGGGCTGTCTCGTATCCAAAAAGTTTATCAAAAATTGTTTCCAAACGGAGTGGATTTTAAAGTTATCACCGTTGCTGGAACTAACGGAAAAGGCTCTACCATCGCTTTTATTGCCAGTATTTATCAGCAGGCAAATATCAAAATTGGCGCTTTTACCTCGCCGCATATTGAACAATATAATGAGCGTTTTTACATCAATGGAAAAATGGCAAAAGATGCGCAAATATGTTCGGCATTTGCACAAATTGAGCGCGTTCGAGGCGCTATTTCTTTGACTTATTTTGAGTTTTCTACCTTGGCAGCGCTATTGATTTTTGCCAGTGAAAATATACAAATCGCGGCGCTGGAAATCGGGCTTGGCGGGCGGCTGGATTCAGTCAATGTGGTGGATAGCGATGCGGCTGTAATCACCAGCATTGATATTGACCACGCCGAGTTTTTGGGCAGCAATCGCGAGGCAATCGGTATAGAAAAAGCAGGCATTATGCGCGCTGGAAAACCTTGCGTTTGCGGGGATACAAAGCCACCAAAAACTATCCAGCAAGTAGCGCAAAAAATTGGTGCAAAACTCACTTTTGTCAACCAGCCATATCTTGGCAAAATCAGCCTGCAAGGCAAGCAGCAAAGGCAAAACGCCGCACTTGCTATTGCGGCTATCAAGCTGTTACCAGATTTTGTCATTACGCAAAAACAAATATCCGCTGGCATCAAAAACGCCCAATTAGCAGGTCGTTTTCAAAGCAAAAATATCAACGGCAAAACGCTTATACTGGATGTCGCACATAATCCGGCAGCGATTGAAGCATTGGCAAACACACTGCAAAAAAAACCACAACCAACTCTGGCTATTTTTTCTGCCCTAAAAGACAAAGACATCGCCCAGATGATTGACAATATTGCACCGCTAATTGACGAGTGGCTGCTGCTGCCGATAGAGTCGCAACGGGCAATTTCTATGCCTGATTTGAGCAAAAAATTCGGCTTATCCGCTAAAATTAAAATATGCGAAAATATGCCAGTTGCATTGCATCAAGCGCTGCATAATAGTCAAGTTCAACGCATTGTAATTTTTGGCTCGTTTTATGTCGTTGCAGATGCGCTAAAAGTTGTAAAATCAAACCTTATAAAACCGTAATTAAAAAAAATATGCAAGAATTTTTAACAAGTATTGGCAATTTTGTGATGCAAATACATTGGTCAACTTGGGTTTCTATGGTTGTGTTCATCGCTCTTGGCGTGCGTGCTTTTGGGCGTGGAGCGGCAAAAGAGTTTATTGGGCTTGGATTTATGCTGTTTGCGTTGATTGTGGCTTGGTTGTTTTATCAGCATTTGGCGCAGCAAGATTGGATTATTTGGCTGTCTCAATCCGCGCAATCGGCTATGGCAATTGCCTTTGGCGTTATTTTCATTTTGCTACAATTAAGCAAATCGGCGCTTTATAAATTGGTGTCAATAGCGGCAAAAATAAACGAGCCTTGCGCATTAAACAAAGGATTTTTAATCTTTATTTTGCTGCTTGTCAGCGCATTTTTAAGTCGTTATACCGACCAATTATTTATTTTAGGCGCTGATTTTTGGCAGTATATGTTTTCGTTTACGCTGATATTTTTTGCCGCTATCGGAGTGTTTGCGAGCATATTCAAACTATTTGGATTTACCATCAGCAACACCTACCCCTGCCTTTTGCGCCCAATAATCCAAGCCATTTTAGACTTGCTGAAAATGCTCGATGGCAAGCTTTCAAGTAGCAATATCAATGAAAACAGCCGCTGGCTCGGAGCGCTAATAGGGCTAATCAAAGGCTTTATTTTCATTGTTTTTGCAATTTTAATTCTGCAAAGCACCAGCAATTCATCCGGACAATATTTGGCAGAATCGCAAAACTCATTCAAAATATTCCAAAGCGCTGCATCAAGCATAAAACCAGCGCTGTCGGGGCATTTACTCTTTATTAAAAACTAATAGGAAATCACTATGTGCGGAATTGTTGGCATTTTATCCACCACCAAAAAAGACACGGCAATTTATATTTATGATGCGCTGACCATCCTTCAACACCGCGGGCAAGACGCTGCTGGAATCGTAACTTCTCACAAAGGACGATTTTATATGCGCAAGTCAAATGGCTTGGTGCGCAATGTTTTCAGGGCAAAACACATGGAAGGATTGCTCGGCGATATGGGCATCGGCCATGTGCGTTATCCAACCGCTGGCAGCTCATCTGGGGCGGAGGCACAGCCGTTTTATGTCAATTCGCCCTACGGCATCGCCTTTGCCCACAACGGCAATCTCACTAACACCAAAGAATTAGCAAAAGAATTATTTGAGCAAGATTTACGCCACATTAACACCAATTCTGATTCAGAAATATTGCTAAATGTGCTAGCTGGAGAATTGGCAAAATTAGGCAAGCAACGCATAAACGAAAAAGATATTTTCGCTTCAATCACCCAAGTTCACAAACGCGCGCGCGGTGCTTATGCCGCTATCGGTATGGTTCCGGGTTACGGCATTTTTGGCTTCCGCGACCCAAACGGCATCCGCCCACTCATCATCGGCAAACGCACCACAAAAGGCGGCACCAAATATATGCTCGCCTCAGAAAGCGTGGCACTCTCAGCGCTGGGCTACAAAGTAATCCGCGATATTGCCCCCGGCGAAGCCGTTGTCATTGACAGAAAAGGCAAGGTTTTTACCCAGCAATCCGCAGAAAATCCGCAATATGCCCCGTGCATTTTTGAGTTTGTATATTTTGCCCGCCCAGACTCGGTGATTGACAATATTTCCGTGTATAAATCACGCCTGAGAATGGGCGAAAAATTGGCAGAAAAAATTCAAAAAGAATGGAATGATAGGATTGATGTAGTAATCCCAATTCCCGACACCTCACGCGTTGCCGCCCTGCAATTGGCACAAAAACTCGGCGTCAAATATTCCGAAGGCTTGATTAAAAATCGCTATATTGCCCGCACATTTATTATGCCGGGGCAAAAGCAACGCAAAAAATCTGTCCGTCAAAAGTTAAGTGCGATTGAGCTTGAATTTAAAGATAGAAATGTTTTATTGGTTGATGATTCCATCGTCCGCGGCACTACCAGCCAACAAATCGTGCAAATGGCTCGTGATGCTGGCGCAAAAAATGTCTTCTTCGCCTCAGCCGCCCCACCTGTCCGCTATCCCAATGTTTACGGCATTGATATGTCCAGCGAAAAAGAATTCATCGCCCACAACAAAACCACCGACCAAATTTGCACAGCCATCGGCGCTGACAAACTAATTTACCAAGATTTGAAAGATTTGATTTGGTGCGTCCAACAAGGCAACCCAAAAATAAAAACCTTCGACAGCTCCTGCTTCGACGG
>VSKZ01000004.1 GCA_008364125.1 Candidatus Thioglobus sp.
TGCAAACAATGCGCTCATTGAGGTCAAAAATTTAGTGCGCGAATTGAAGTTTTATTCGCAACTAAGTGCGCAAGCAAAGCAATTAATGGATGAATGGCTATGAAACAATTTGATGAAAAAATAGAATTTGTAAAAAAAGCGATTAACGCTGGATTTTTTTATAAGATTGATTTTTAGAATTGCTAATAGAAACGAAAAAATACGAACAAATGCCTGATTGGGCGCAAAGCATATTTAATAATATTTAATAATTATGGCACTCCTGCAAATCTCAGAACCCGGACAAACAACCGCCCCGCATCAGCATAAATTAGCAATCGGTATTGATTTAGGCACTACAAATTCTTTGGCAGCAGCAGTGCAAAGTGGCAAAATTAGGGTGCTGACGAACGAAAATAATGAGGCGATTTTGCCTTCGGTGGTGCATTGCGGCGAGGGCAAACTCACTGTCGGCATTGATGCTTGCCCGTATGCAAAAATCGACCCGACCAACACCATTATTTCGGTGAAACGATTTATGGGTCTGAGTTACAAAGAGGTTAAGGACTTTAAAAATTGCCCTTATGACTTGATAGAAAATGGCAATAATGTGCAATTTCGCACGGCGATGGGCGATTTGTCTGCTGTGGAAATATCCTCTGCTATTCTCAGTGCCTTGAAACAGCGCGCTGAAAAAACCTTGGGCGGCGAGCTTGTCGGCGCGGTGATTACTGTTCCAGCGTATTTTAATGATGCCCAGCGTCAATCTACCAAAGATGCGGCAACCTTAGCAGGATTGAATGTTTTGCGTTTGCTAAATGAGCCGACAGCGGCAGCAGTGGCGTATGGATTAGACTCTGGCGAAGAGGGGATTCATGCGATTTATGACCTCGGCGGCGGCACTTTTGACATCTCTATTCTCAGCTTTCAAAAAGGCATTTTCAAGGTTTTATCCACTGGCGGCGATTCCACTCTTGGCGGTGATGATTTTGACCAATTGATTATTGACGATTGCCTCAAAACCCTGAAACTGGGCGAATTGACACCAATGCAAATGCAAAAAATCAAGCAATTTGCAAGAAGCGCAAAAGAGACATTAAGCACCGATGATTTTGCCGAATTTAACTGCATCGAAGCGCCATATCGCATTGGTAAAGAAAAGTTTGAAAATCTCTCTAAAACTTTGATTAAGCGCACTTTATTGCTGGCAAAACGCGCTCTTAGAGATGCGCAAGTTGAGCCATCTGAGGTCAAAGATATTGTGATGGTCGGCGGATCAACGCGTATGCCGCTGGTGCGTAAAATGGTCTCCGAACTATTTAATAAGCCGGTTTTATGCTCTATCAATCCGGACGAAGTGGTGGCAAAAGGTGCTGGTATTCAGGCCAATTTACTAGCAGGCAACAAATCGCAGAACGAGGTGCTATTGCTGGATATTTTGCCTTTGTCATTGGGATTGGAAACTATGGGCGGCTTGGTAGAAAAATTAGTGCATCGAAACACCACTATCCCGATTACGCGCGCCCAAGAATTTACCACTTTTAAAGACGGACAAACTGCTATGAGCTTGCATATTTTGCAAGGTGAACGAGAATTAGTCGAAGACTGCCGCTCGCTTGGCAAATTTGAGTTGCAAGGAATTTTGCCTATGGTGGCAGGCAATGCGCGAATTCTGGTGGAATTTCAAGTTGATGCCGATGGTTTGTTATCGGTCAGTGCCAGCGAAAAAACCTCTGGTGTTAAGGTTAATGTAAGCATCAAACCGACTTATGGTTTGAGCGATTCTGAGATGGAAAAGATGCTCAAAGATTCGGTTTTGTTTGCCAAAGACGACATTAAAACTCGTCAGTGCCGTGAAACTCAGCTGGAAGCCAGCAGAACGATAGAGGCGATTGATTCTGCACTTGCCAAAGACAAACAAATGCTAAGTAAAGAGATGGTTGATGATATTATGCAAGTTAGGTCGGAGCTTTTAACCGTTGCCAAAAGTGCAGATGAAAAAGCTATTAAAGCAAAAATAGAAAAGCTTGAAGCAGTGAGTGCAAAATTTGTGCAAATGCGGATGGATGCCGCAATTGCCAAAACTATGCAAGGTCATAATATTAAAGAATTTGAAGAATAGGAGTAGAAAAAATGCCACAATTAATCATATTACCACACCAAGATTTATGTCCAGAAGGGGCAGTTATTGAGGTCGAAAAAGGGGCAAGTATTTGCCGATCTATGCTTAAAAATAATATTGAAATAGAGCATGCCTGTGAGATGTCAAATGCTTGCACCACTTGCCACATCTATGTTCGAGAAGGTTTTGACACAATCGAAGAATCCGATGAAATAGAAGATGATTTGCTCGATAAAGCTTGGGGGTTAGACCCGGATTCTCGCCTCAGCTGTCAGGCGCTTGTTGGCGATGCTGATTTGACTATAGAAATTCCAAAATATACCATCAATCAAGTTTCTGAAAACCATTAAGATTAGTATCTTAAAAGTCAAATTTTGCTGGCTTTTCAGTGGCTGCATAAGCAGGCTTAGTTTTGGATAATAACCATTGCGAAATTAGCGGGTTTTCACTGCTACAAGATTTACCGAGGTTGTTTGGGTGGAATATTTTTACAAAACTTGGACTTTCAAAATCGTCCACATACACAATTCCGCAATAGCGCATCACAATTTGGGTTAAATAGCCCAGCTATCAGCGCAAATTATTCAATAGTGATGCTTGGAAATGCACTGAGAGCTTTGTCTTGCGCGGTTAATTTGGCTGCGACTTTTTTGGCAATTTCTTTGTAGATTTGTGCCACTTTGCCATCTGGGTCTTTGGCAACTGTTGGTGTGCCTTCGTCAACATCAGAGCGAATATCCATCTCTAAAGGCAAGGCTCCTAAGAAATTTACCTTGGCTTCTTTTGCCATTGACTGTCCGCCACCAGTGCCGAAAATTGCCTCTTCGTGCTGGCATTTTGAGCAAATGTGCAACGACATATTTTCGACGATGCCAAGAATTGGGATGTTGACTTTTTCAAACATTTTCAGACCTTTTTTAGCATCAAGCAAAGCAATATCCTGCGGCGTGGTTACTATTACAGCACCGCTGACTGGGATTTTTTGCGACAAAGTTAACTGCGTGTCGCCAGTGCCGGGCGGCAGGTCGATAATCATATAATCTATTCCGCGCCACAAAGTATCACGCAACATTTGCTCCAAAGCCTGCGTTACCATAGGGCCGCGCCAAATCATTGGATTTTCTTCATCGACCAAATAACCGATAGACATACTTTGCATTCCATGTCCCAAAATCGGTAGCAGCTTGCCTTCGCCAGTGGTTTCGGGCTTAAGCTTGGAAACTCCGAGCATTCTCGGCTGTGAAGGACCATAAATATCAGCATCTAAAATTGCCACTTTTGCACCTTCAGCTTGCAATGCCAGCGCTAAATTGACCGTTGTAGTTGACTTTCCAACGCCGCCTTTGCCTGAGGCAACTGCAATAATATTTTTAACTTCTGGCAAAACATCTACACCTTTTTGGGTGGAATATTTGGCAATTTTTGTGTCAATATTGACGCTGACATCATCAATTCCAGCATCTGATAATGCGCTGGTAATTGCCTCTGATAAAGGCTTATGATAGCTTTGAGCCGGATAACTAAGAGAAATATTGACTATAACTTTGCCATCGTTAATTTCGATACTATCAACTTCGTTTGCACTAACAATATCTTGTTCGGTATAAATATCGGTAACGCCAGCAAGAATTTTTTCAATTTTGTCTTTAGTTAAATCTGTCATAGCCTTGTCCAATTAAGTAAAATAAGCTATTTTAGCGTATAACGATATAAGCTAAGCATAATATAACCTTAATATTTATAATGACACCAAGAAAAATACTTGTTACAGCGGCGCTGCCTTATGCGAATGGAGAAATTCACCTCGGGCATTTGCTGGAATATATTCAAACCGATATTTGGGTGCGTTTTCAAAAAATGATGGGCAATAAATGCCATTTTGTTTGCGCCGATGATGCCCATGGCACGCCGATTATGCTCAAAGCCGATGAACTTGGAATCAGCGCAGAAAAGCTAATTGCAGATGTAAGTAAGCGCCACCAGGAGGATTTTAAAGAGTTTTATATTGATTTTAGCCAATATCATTCAACTCATTCGCCAGAAAATAAGGCAATCTTAACAAGTATTTACAATAAATTAAATGCTGCCGGATTTATCAAAAAACGCATCATATCACAAGCATTTGACCCAGAAAAAAAAATGTTTTTGCCCGATAGATTTATCCAAGGAGATTGCCCAAAATGCGCTGCCAAAGAACAATACGGCGATAATTGCGAGGTTTGCGGTGCGACTTATTCGCCGACTGAATTAAAAAATGCAAAATCAGCCATCTCTGGGGCAACTCCTATCACTAAAAATTCTGAGCACTATTTTTTTGATTTGCCACAATTTGAAACACAACTAAAAAAATGGACGCAATCTGGACATTTGCAAGATGAAATTAGCAATAAATTGGCAGAATGGTTTGAGCAAGGCTTGCAACAGTGGGACATTTCTCGTGATATGCCGTATTTTGGTTTTCAAATACCGGGCGCGGCAGACAAATATTTTTATGTCTGGTTAGACGCGCCGATTGGCTATATGGCGAGCTTTAAAAAGCTTTGCGAGAGAGAAAATATTGATTTTGATGAGTATTTTTCTAAGGATACAAAAACTGAGTTGTATCATTTTATTGGCAAAGACATCGTTTATTTTCATGCCCTGTTTTGGCCAGCGATGTTGATGGGTGCTGATTATCGCACTCCGAATGCGATTTTTGCACACGGATTTTTAACCGTTAACGGGCAAAAAATGAGCAAATCTCGCGGCACATTTATCCAAGCAAAAACCTATTTAGAGAGTTTAAATCCCGAATATTTGCGCTATTATTATGCTTACAAACTCAGCGACAAAATCAATGATATTGACCTTAATTTTGAAGATTTTAAACAAAGAGTCAACTCTGATTTAGTCGGCAAAGTAGTAAATATTGCCTCTCGCAGCGCTGGTTTTATTGTCAAAAAATTTGATAAAACACTGTCTGCGTATGCGATTGAAGGCGATTTGTATAATCAGTTTGTTGCTAAAAGCGAGGTCATTGCCAAGCATTATGAGGCGCGTCAATACAGCCGAGCGATGCGCGAAATTATGCAGCTTGCCGACCAGGCAAATCAATATATTGATGAGCAAAAGCCTTGGCAACTAATTAAGCAAGATGGTAACGAGGCAAAAGTGCATGATGTGGCTTCGCTGGCAATTAATTTATTTCGAGTGTTAATGACTTACTTGAAGCCAGTTTTGCCGGAAATGGCAAAGCAAGTCGAGCAATTTTTGCAGGTGGATTTAAACTGGCAGGACTTAAAACATCCGCTCACTAAACACAAAATTAACAAATTTAAGCCGCTGATGTTGCGCATCGAAGATGAGCAAATCGAGCAAGTAATAAGCGCTTCAAAAAGCAGCATACAGCCAAACGAAAACACAAAAGAGGATGATAATATGATTCAAATTGACGACTTTACTAAGATTGATTTACGCGTTGCTAAAATTGTTAAAGCACAGGCGGTGGACGGCGCAGACAAATTGTTGCAGCTGACTCTTGACATTGGCGAGCCGGAAAATCGCAATGTATTTGCTGGCATCAAATCGCACTACAAACCAGAAGATTTAGAAGGCCAGCTGACGGTTATGGTCGCCAATCTTGCCCCCAGAAAAATGCAATTTGGCATCTCAGAAGGTATGGTTCTCGCCGCTGGTGATGGTAAATCCTTGCACATTTTAGCCCCCGATTCTGGCGCAAAAGCCGGAATGAAAATCAGCTAAATTTTTTTGCAAAAATCAGTAAAATATCAGCTTCGGAGAGATGTCAGAGCGGTTTATTTTGCTCGCTTGGAAAGCGGGTGTACCTTTTGGTACCGAGGGTTCAAATCCCTCTCTCTCCACCAAATTTTTTGTTTTGCCCTAATCTTGCATTTATGGCATTTCAACAACGCCATCAGCTATAAATTATACTGCACTGCAAATATAACATTTATTAGCAACCAATAATTTTGAGCTAATTGGGTTTACTTATTCTGTAAAGCTTGGCGGATTAGTTCTTCGGTGGAGAGGGAATTGTCTGACACATTGGCGAGCATTTTTTCTGCTTCTTTGACTTTGAAACCGAGTGATTGCAGTGCTGATAAGGCCTGTGGGTTGCTTTGATTATGGCTATTTGTGGCTGCGGTTTGCGCTCCGCTATCTATGAAATTGAGTTTTGCGAGGCGGTCTTTTAGCTCAACAATTAGCTTTTGAGCGGTTTTTTTGCCGATGCCAGGAGTTTTGGCAATCAAGGCATCATCTTCGTTTTGCACTGCGCTAACTAATTGATTTATCTCTAAATATGACAAAATTGCCAAGGCGACTTTAGGTCCAACTCCGCTTACTCTGATGAGTTCGCGGAAAATGGTTTTTTCGTCTTTGCTGGCGAAACCAAATAAGGTGTGTGAATCTTCTTTGATGCTCAAATGCGTGTGTAGCGAGATGTTGATTTGCTCGCCGATTGCATAAAAACTGGACATCGGACAGAGGATTTCATAGCCAATGCCGCCGACTTCAAGCAACAGTTCGGGCGGGTTTTTTGTCAAAATAGTGCCGGTGAGTTTTCCAATCATAGCCAATTATATTTGTTGAAATATTTTTGCTCAAAAGCCTTTATATCATCGCTATATTGCAAGGTTAAATCAATATCATCAATGCCATTTAAGAGCCGGCGTTTGCGCTCAGAATCTATATTAAAAGCATAAATTTTACCAGCAGCAGTGATGGTTTGCGCTTGCAAATCAACGCTTAAAACACCATCAGTTGCAAACAATTCGTCCATTATTTTATCTGTTTGTATAATCGGTAAAATGCCATTTTTGAAACAATTATTGTAAAAAATATCCGCAAAACTCGGAGCAATTATGGCTTGAAAACCGTAATCCAGCAGAGCCCAAGGTGCATGTTCACGAGACGATCCGCAGCCAAAATTCTCACGCGCCAGTAAAATTTTTGCATCTTTATATTTTGGATTATTGAGCACAAAATCTTGGTTTAACGGACGCTTAGAATTGTTGCCCCCGACCTCTCCATGGTCCAAATAGCGCCACTCGTCAAACAAATTTACCCCAAAACCAGAGCGCTTAATTGATTTCAAAAATTGCTTAGGAATAATCGCATCGGTGTCCACATTTGCCCGATTTAGTGGCATGGCGATGGAGGTTAATTTAGTGAATGCTTGCATTATTGTGCCTTGGAAAAATGGCCAGCAATGGCGCTGGCAGCGGCGATGGCAGGGCTGACGAGGTGAGTGAATGAGCCTTGACCTTGGCGGCCTTCAAAGTTGCGATTTGAGGTGCTGGCGCAGCGCTGGCCGGGCTCTAATTTGTCGGCATTCATCGCCAAACACATTGAGCATCCGGCTTCGCGCCATTCAAATCCGCAATCGGTGAAAATTTTGTCCAGCCCCTCGTCTTCAGCTTGTTTTTTAATCAAGCCAGAACCAGGGACGACCAAGGCTAATTTGATATTTTTGGCAATTTTTTTGCCCTTGGCAACGGCGGCGGCGCTGCGTAAATCTTCGATGCGAGAATTGGTGCAAGAGCCGATGAAAATTTTGTCAATTTTGATGTCGGTGATTTTGGTGTCAGCCGCAAGATGAGTGTATTTTAGGGCATTTTCCCAACTAGTTTTCTCTACCTGATTTTTGGCATTTTTGGGATTTGGAACGCATTCATCAATTGCCACCACCATTTCTGGCGAAGTTCCCCATGTAACTTGTGGTTTGATTTTGGCGGCATCAAAGTGCAGAGTTTTGTCGAAAAATGCGCCAGCGTCTGAGTGCAAAGTTTGCCAATAAGCGGTTGCTTTTTCCCATTGTGAGCCTGTCGGAGCTAACGGACGGCCTTTGACATAATCAATGGTTTTGGCATCTACGGCCACAATTCCAACGCGAGCGCCAGCTTCGATTGCCATATTGCATAAGGTCATCCTGCCTTCAATGGATAGATTTTGAATGGCGACTCCGCTAAATTCAATAGCAAAACCAGTGGCGCCGGCAGTGCCGATTTGACCGATGATATATAGAGCAATATCCTTGGCGCTAACGCCTTTATTGAGCTTGCCGCTAACTTCAATATTGAGGTTTTTTGACTTAGATTGCCACAAGCATCCAGTTGCCAAAACATGCTCAACTTCGCTGGTGCCGATGCCAAATGCTAACGCTCCGAGAGCGCCGTGAGTTGAGGTGTGCGAATCGCCGCAAACGATGCTCATCCCCGGCAGAGTAGCGCCTTGCTCGGGGCCGATGACATGGACGATGCCTTGGCGAATGTCGTTCATTGCAATTTCGTTAATGCCAAAATCATCGCAGTTTTTATCCAAGGTTTCAATTTGCAATTTAGCAATCGGATCGGCAATGCCTTTTACACCTGATGAGCGTTTGGTGGTGGGCACATTGTGGTCAGGCACAGCGAGATTTGCGGCAATACGCCATGGCTTTCTACCAGCCATTTTCAGACCTTCAAAAGCTTGTGGAGAAGTAACTTCATGAATCAACTGACGATCAATATAAAGTAGCCTTGTTGCTGACTCTTCGCGCACAGTATGAACATTAATTAACTTGTCGTAAAGTGTTTGCGGCATTGTTTGGACGATAACTTGATAAAATAACCTATTTTACATTTTCATTAAAACCTATGTGCGGAATTTGTGGGCAATTAAGATTTGACCAGTCAGCAGTTAAAACTGTTGATTTACAGGCTATGACAGATAAAATTGCGCGCCGAGGCCCAGACGACAGCGGCATTTGGCAGGACAAAAATATCGGTTTTGGGCATCGGCGGCTGAGCATAATTGACTTGTCTAATCACGCTCATCAGCCGATGGTGGACGAAGATTTGGGGATGGTTTTGGTGTTTAATGGCACGATTTACAACTATCAATTTTTGCGCCAAAAACTTGGCAAACTGGGCTACAAATTTTTTTCCACTTCCGACAGTGAAGTGTTGCTAAAAGCCTATCACCATTGGGGTGAAGATTGTGTTTTGCATCTTGATGGGATGTTTGCTTTTTGTATTTGGAATGGTAAAAAACTATTTGTGGCTCGCGATAGAATGGGCGTTAAACCGCTGTATTTTAATGTGGATAAAAATGCGTTTAGTTTTGCCTCAAACACCCAAGCGCTAATTGCAATTGGAGCTGATTGCAGCATTAATTCAGCAGCTTTGCAGCAGCAATTATCCTTGCATGGCGTGATTCCTGCACCGAATACAATTTTAAATGGCGTTAGTAAAATTAAGCCAGCAACCACTCTGACAATTGATACGAATGGCAAAATTAGTGAAAAAACTTATTGGCAGCCAAAGGCACAAAGAACAGGGATTTCTGACGATGAATATTTAGAAAAAACCCAAGATTTGCTGGTTAAAGCAGTGAATAAAATGATGCTGGCAACCGATGTGCCGATTGGAGTTTTGCTGTCTGGCGGGATAGATTCTTCGCTTTTAGTCGGGCTTTTGAACCAAGCAGGGCATCAAAATATTAACACTTTTTCCATTGGTTTTGAAAATATCGGCGCTGAGGTTGGCTCAGAATTTGAATATTCTGACCAGATTTCTGCTCAATTTAATAGCAAGCATAAAAAATATCTTGTGCCTAATTCGCAGGTGCTAAAACGCCTTGGCGAGGCAGTTGCTAATATGTCGGAGCCGATGGTCGGGCAAGATGCGATTGGTTTTTATCTGCTTTCTGAGCAAGTTTCAAAGCATATAAAAGTGGTTCTTTCTGGGCAGGGGGCAGATGAGGCGTTTGCCGGATATTTTTGGTATGAACGGATGCAAAAGGCTGTTGGCAGTGAGTTTGAGCGCTTTGCTCCGCATTATATTGACAGGCCATATGAGGAATATTTGCAAACTGTTGATTGTAAGTTTCATAGTGGAAATGCTACTAAAAATTGGCTTAATAAAGAGTTTGCAAAGAACGATGCTGATGAATTTATGGATAAAGTTTTGCGCACCGATATTACGCGTTTGGTGGTTGATGATCCGGTTAAACGAGTGGACAATATGACTATGGCTTGGGGGCTGGAGGCGCGAGTGCCGTTTTTGGATCAGCAGTTGGTGGAACATGCGTTGACGATGCCGCCGAGCTTGAAAATGCGCGATGGTGGCAAATATCCATTAAAACAAATTGCACGAGGAATGTTGCCTGATAGCGTGATTGATAGGAAAAAAGGCTATTTCCCGATGCCAGCATTAAAGTATGTTCGCGGCGAATTTTTGCAGTTTATGGCAGATATTTTAAATTCCAGTCAATGTGTCAATCGCGGGATTTATAATCAGGATTTTGTGCAAAAAGTTATCAATCAGCCGGAGAAATATATGACTGCATTAAATGGCTCAAGATTGTGGCATTTGGCATTATTGGAGTATTGGTTACAGGTGAATGTTGATGGATAAAATCATTATTTATACTGATGGAGGATGTCGTGGAAATCCAGGTATTGGCGGCTGGGGAGCGGTTTTGCGTTATGGAAATGCGTGGAAAAAACTCAGCGGATTTGAAAAAAACACCACCAATAATCGGATGGAATTGATGGCAGCAATTAAGGCATTGGAGGCGCTAAAATCAGACAAAATTCAGGTGGATTTATACACTGATTCCAAATATGTGATGAATGGAATTAACGATTGGATTGTCAATTGGAAGCAAAAAAACTGGAAAACAGCAGCAAAAAAACCAGTAAAAAATGTAGATTTGTGGAAAAAATTGGATAATCTCAACCAAAAAAACCAAGTAACTTGGCACTGGGTCAAAGGGCATAGCGGTGATGAGGGCAACGATATGGCGGATTTATTGGCAAATCAGGCGATGGATATTGCTAAATCATAATATTATGAAAAGTTGATAGAGTTGCAAAGTGTTTTTTATTGTGAATAATAAGCAACTTAATTAAATAAAAATTCAGGAGAACAAATGAAAAAGTTAGTGATATTATTCGGGTTATTGATAAGTTTTAGTGCGTTTGCAGATGAGCGAGATGGCGTTGCCGTGCTTGGCGACAATCCAACTGAGGCGCAAATGCAAACAGTTCGAGATGGCGGAAAAGACCGCTGTGAAGATATTGATGATGATAATAAGCGTGAGGTTTGCGTGGTTGATTATTACGCGCAACACAACTTAGAGGAAGAGCCAAGTTGCGATTAACAGAATTTTTAGCTATGAAAATTAGCTATAAATAACCGGCTCGAAAGGGCTATTTTTTAATAAGAGGAGATAAGAAATGAAGTTTAAAACATTAGTAATAAGCGCTGCATCAGTAGCGTTATTGGCGTCAACGGCAGCAGTAGCAAAGCCAGTTGGTATCGTCAAAGGCGTTATGAATATTGCGGGAATTTCACGCAATCAAAATAACAAAAACACAATCCACCCAGCTTTTGCATTTACATCACGCAAATGCCCACCGTTTTGTATTCAGCCAACACATCCGTTTGCCCCAGCAGAAGTTGAGACAATCAGTGAGCTTGATATAATTCACGCAGCACGCGATATTGCTAATGGTGATAAAACTAAGCTATTGATGGACAACAGAACTCCGGTTTGGACAACTGCCAAAAAAGGCGGAACCATTCCTCATTCTGTTAATATCCCGTTTAACACTATCAACAGCAAGGCAGTTACTAAAGATCCAGATGCGGTTATGGAAATCATAACCTCTAAGTTTGGCGTAAAAGAGCAAGACGGCATCTTTGATTTTAGTAAGGCAAAAACTCTGTATATGTTTTGTAATGGCGCATGGTGTGGACAATCACCTGCTGGCATCAAAGCGCTATTGTCTTTAGGTTATCCTGAGCACAAGCTTAAATACTACCGCGGTGGTATGAACGCTTGGCATCAGTTTGGCTTGACTACAATAAACAAATAACTATTTTTAAATTATTAGGAGACTATTATGAAAATTAAATTACTATTTATTGCACTAAGTGCATTGATTTTAACGGCTTGTAGTGGCGGCAGTGGCAGTGTTAAAAGTCATCCGGGCAGCAAGCCGGTTGGCATCACTAAAACTGCTATGGAAATTGCAGGTATTTCACGCAATCAAAATAACAAAAACAAAATCCACCCAGCTTTTGCATTTACATCACGCAAATGCCCACCGTTTTGTATCCAGCCAACACATCCGTTTGCCCCAGCAAAAGTTGAGACAATCAGTGAGCTTGATATAATTCACGCAGCACGCGATATTGCTAATGGTGATAAAACTAAGCTATTGATGGACAACAGAACTCCGGTTTGGACAACTGCCAAAAAAGGCGGAACCATTCCTCATTCTGTTAATATCCCGTTTAACACTATCAACAGCAAGGCAATTGCTAAAGATCCAGATGCGGTTATGGGAATCATAACCTCTAAGTTTGGCGTAACTGAGCAAGACGGCATTTTAAACTTTAACAATGCTAAAACCTTGTTTATGTTCTGTAATGGCGCATGGTGTGGACAATCACCTGCTGGCATCAAAGCTTTGTTGAAATTGGGTTATCCTGAAAGCAAGTTGAAATACTACCGCGGTGGTATGAACGCTTGGCATCGCTTTGGTTTGACCACAGTGAACAGGTAATTATAAAAACCAAATGTTAATTATTGGTTTTAAAAGAAGGGCGCTATTGGCGTCCTTTTTTTTGATTTTGATAATGGCGCAGTCAGTCGCTTTTGCTATTGGCAAGGCTGATTTGTGGTATCGGACTGGCTTTGATTATTCACAAAAAGGCAATAATGACAAGGCTTTTAGTTATATGTTGCGCGCTGCTGATAGCGGGCATACGGCGGCACAAAATAATATTGGGCTGAGTTATTTGCACGGTCTGGGCGTGGAAAAAGACGAAAACAAGGCATTTATTTGGTTTGAAAAAGCTGCTAAGAAAGGCTTGAAATACGCTCAAAATGAGCTGGGAATGCTATATCAGCGCCAAGGAAATGATATCAAGGCGCAGCGCTGGTGGTCAATTGCGGCAAATGCTGACGATGAATATGCACAGTTTAATTTGGCATCGTTGTTTTTACAACAAAAGAAGATTAAAAAGGCGTATTATTGGTTCAAGCAAGCCAATGAAAACCAACATCCGCAGGCACAAATGGCACTTAATGAGTTGAAAAAAATGGAGGTAGAATGAGCAAAATATTAGCATTGAGTTTGTTATTAGTTCAAAGCAGTTATGCTTTTGTGCCGAGTATGCCAGCGCTTCCGGGGCTGCCGATGTTTGGCGATTTTAATCCGAATAAATTGCGCGCTGAATTTAATCAGTTTGTAGGGGTTGAGCCAGATTTTTCCAGAGAAAAGCGCTTAGTTTCTGAGATTGAAGATGCAGTTTTAGATGGTGATGTAGAATATTTACCGCTTAAAAACTCTAAAGAAGTTTTTTCTATTTTTATGGAAAGTGAGGCGGGCAAAGTTAAAGGTGGAGTTATCATCCTCCATAATCGCGGGCAACACGCAAATTGGGCAGACGCGATAAAGCCGCTACGCACTGGGCTGGCAGTAAAAGGCTGGGACACGCTATCAGTGCAAATGCCGGTTCTGGACAAGCATGCTAAGTATTATGATTATGTGCCGATTTTTCCGTATTCACACCAGCGCATCGATGCAGCTATTGATTTTTATCAGCAAAAAGGCATTGATAATGTGGTGATTATTGCCCACGGCTGTGGCGTGCATATGGCGATGAGTTATATTGATAAATATGGTGATGGCAAGCTTAAAGCCTTTGTCGGTATCGGTATGGGGGCAACGGATTATCGGCAAAAATTGATAAATGATTATCCGCTATATAAAATGAAAGTGCCGATTTTGGATATTTATGCGCAGCAAGATTTTCACGGAGTGCTACAAATGGCAGGGCATAGAAAAATGTTGATGGAGATAGGGGGCAACAAAAAATCTGAGCAAATTGTGGTTAAAGATGCGGGGCATTATTACCAAAACGAAGCAGCAGAGCGGCTGGTGGATAAGGTTTCTGGCTGGTTAAATGTTTTGTAGATAATCTAATTCTTGCGCCGAAAAATCTGCCAATTTTCGCGCTTCAATATTAAACGGGCCACGCAAATTTGAGCCAATATGCTTTTGCACCAAAGCGTCAAAAGTTATTAAAGGCTCAATATTTCTCTGCTGACACAAATAATGAAACCAGCTATTGCCGATTTTTACATGCCCAATTTCATCCGCAAAAATAACATCCAAAATCCCCACCATCTTAGAGAATTTTGAGCTGCGAAAGCGTTTTTGAATTTTAGGAGTAGCGTCCAAACCTTTTGCCTCTAACACTCTTGGCACTAATGCCATTCGCGCCAAAACATCATAATCGGTATCAGTCGTCATTTTCCAGAGCCCATTATGACCAGCAAAATCGCCGTATTGATAGCCTAATTCAAGCAAATAATTATTCAGCATACTAAAATGCTTTGACTCTTCAAAAGCAACTTTTATCCAATCTTGATAAAATTTATCCGGCATATTTTGAAAGCGATAGGCAGCGTCCAGCGCCAAATTTATGGCATTAAATTCAATATGGCAAATGGCGTGAATGCTTGCTATAAAGCCAATATCAGAATTATCTCGTGCTGGCATATCGGCAAACTTTGCCAACTTTGGCTTGTTTGGCCTGCCGGGATTTAAGATTTTTTCAACAGCAAATTCTTGGTTATAATCAAGTTTTTGACTAAGATTCAGAGCGTGCAGATTATGAGTGAGTGCTATTTTTTCGTCAATTTGAGCGCTCATCAAAGCCTTATGCGCTAAGGCGAATACATTTGTTTCAGCCATTTTTATATTGCCCTGATGCGATTTTACCGAGCTTCCAAATGCCTATTTGTGTGCGAATGAGCCTCAAAGTTGGCAGCCCGAGTGCCGCTGTCATTCGCCGAACTTGACGGTTTTTGCCCTCGGTGATTTTCATCTCAATCCACGAAGTTGGAATGTTTTTCCGCTGGCGTATCGGTGGATTTCGCTCCCATAACCAATCAGGCTGCTGGGTAATTTTTACTTTGGCAGGCTTGCTCAGACCATCTTTGAGCAGTATTCCTTGTTGCAATTTTGAAATCAAAGCACTATTTGCCAGCCCTTCAACTTGAACTAAATAGGTTTTTTCCTTATTGAATTTAGGGTGCGATATTTGATGTTGCAGCCTGCCATCATCAGTGAGCAATAGCAACCCCTCAGAATCTTTGTCCAAACGACCTGCTGGATAAAAACCCTTTTGCTTGATGAAAGTGGATAGATTTTTACCCTCGCCACTAAATTGGCACAAAACCCCAAAAGGCTTGTTGAATAATATTATCTGGCTATCCATAGATTTTTTTTGCTCTTTCAACAAAGGCATCAAGTTGGGCGTTAGCAATTGTGGTAAAAATCGGCGCAATGGTAATATCCATCAGTTTAGAAGCAAAGCTAAATTGCAATTCAAGATTGATTTTGCAGGCATTATCGCCCAGTTTTGTGAAAATCCAACTGCCTTGCAATTGCTCAAAAGGGCCATCTTTAAGCTGTATATCAATACGCTTATTGGCGCTAAGACTGTTGATTGTGGTGAAAGTTTGATTAAAAGCGCTTTTGTTAATTGTAATAGAAGCGACAATTTGCTCCTCGGTTTTATTTAAAATACTGGCAGCAGAGCACCAATTAAGAAATTGCGGATAATCACCGATTTGATTAATCAATTGATACATTTGGCTGCTTGAATATGTAACAATAGCACTTTTGGAAATTTGATGCATAATGGCTAAGAAAAATAAAAAAACAAATTTAAATACAATTGCCGTCAATAAAAAAGCACGACATGACTATTTTATAGAACAAAGCATTGAGGCCGGACTTTCTTTACAAGGCTGGGAGGTAAAAAGCCTGCGAGAAGGCAAAGTTCAGATTAAAGAGGCTTATGTTATTTTGAAAAATGGAGAGTTATTTTTGTTTGGCAGTCACATTTCGCCGCTAAATACAGCGTCAACTCACATAAATGCTGATCCTATCAGAAGCAGAAAGTTATTGCTTAATCGTATAGAAATCAACAAAATCAGAGATAAGGTTGAGCAAAAAGGTGCTACGGTTGTTCCGCTAAAACTTTATTGGTCTGCTGGCAAAATAAAGTTGGAAATCGGCGTAGCCAAAGGAAAAAAAGCCTACGACAAGCGCCAAGATATTAAAGAAAAAGATTGGAAAAGAGACAAACAAAGGTCTTTAAAAGAGAGTTTTAAACAATAAAACGATTTTTTTATTTAAAAGTCGTTGACACGAGTAGATTTATGTTTATAATTGACACCACTAAATGACAAGATGCAGGCGATGATGAGTTGTTTTCATCTTTTAATTAAGTAAAACTTTTAGTATTTTTAAATAAAAACCCTTGAGGAGAATAAACATGAATAAATCAGAATTAATTGATGCAATTGCATCATCAGCAAATCTTTCTAAAGCAGACGCAGGTCGTGCACTAAACTCAACTACAGAAGCTATCACTGGCGCTATGGCTAAAGGCGATAGTGTTCAGTTGACTGGATTTGGTTCTTTTGTAGTTAGGGCGCGTGCAGCACGCACAGGCCGTAACCCGCAAACTGGAGCAACAATTCAAATCAAAGCATCCAAAGTTGCTGCATTTAAGGCTGGTAAAGCACTTAAAGAAGCTGTAAATCGTTAATATTTAACTGTTTACCAAAAAAAAGCGCCTTTACGGTGCTTTTTTTTCGTTATGACAAAGAGCAAAATTAATCTTTTAGGTCTAAACCAAGAACAGCTGACAGGTTTACTTGCAACTTTTGGCGAGAATCTTTATCGCACCAAGCAATTGATGCAATGGATTTACAAATACCAACAGTTTGATTTTAATAAAATGCTTAATCTTAGCAAAAAACTTAGGCAGCAATTGCAAGAGTCCGCCTGCATTGAGATACCCAAAGTAGTCAAGCAAGATAATGCCTTGGATGGAGTGATTAAATGGGTGATTGATGCGGGTGCTGGCAATTTTATAGAAACGGTATATATCCCCGAAAAAGATAGGGGAACGCTGTGCATTTCCTCACAGGTCGGCTGTTCGCTGGCTTGCACTTTTTGTTCAACAGGGATGCAGGGTTTTAATCGCAATTTGAGCGCCGCAGAGATTATCGGCCAAGTGATGATGGCGAATTTGTATTTGCAAGATAAAGGCAAACGCATTTCTAATGTGGTTTTTATGGGTATGGGCGAGCCGTTGCTAAATGAAAAAGCGGTTTATCCTGCTTGCGATTTATTGCTTGATGACTTGGCATTTGGGCTTTCCCGACGCAAAGTAACAATTTCAACCTCTGGCGTGGTGCCAGCATTATTGCGTATGGCAGATAGAATACCAGTTAGTTTGGCAGTTTCTTTGCACGCAGCAGACGACAATTTGCGCGATGAATTAGTGCCGATAAACCAAAAATATCCAATTCAAGAGCTACTTGCTGCTTGCAAAGTTTATCTAAATGCTGGCACTCAAGAGCGCCATATTTTGTTTGAATATGTTATGCTGGACGGGGTTAATGACAGCAGTGCTCAAGGCAAAAAATTGGCAATTTTGCTTAAAGGGATGTCGGCAAAAGTGAATTTAATTCCCTTTAATCCATTCCCAGAAAGCCGATATAAAACCTCAAAAAAGGTTACAATTGAAAAGTTCCAAGATGTATTATTTGCCGCCAACATTCGCACCACCACCAGAAGCACACGCGGAGAGGATGTAGATGCGGCTTGTGGGCAACTTGCTGGAAAAATTATTGATAAAACTAAGCGAACTAAAAAATAACAAAAAAAATGGTAGAAGGTATTTATTATTATCCTAAGCAAAAAAAAAGCAAGAGTAAGCACGCTAAATTAGCCGTTGCAATACTTGTATTGGGTGCTATTATTTTTTATTATTTGGCTACTGATGAGCAAATTATAGAAAAATCACAGAAAAATTTGATTACGATTAAAGAGGCAGAAAGTGATGCCGCTAAAATTATCACAATTCCGCTAAATGTTGAAACCAGCAGCAGCATCAGCACCAACAATGACAAAGTAAAAAAACCAGAAATATTGGAGAATTTGGACGAAGTATTGCAAATTCAACAAAAACTACGATGAAGCCAATTCATAGTATTAGCAGAAGAAAATCCAAGCAAATTTTCGTTGGCAATGTTGCTATTGGCGGCTCAGCGCCTATTGCCGTGCAAAGTATGACCAACACCAATACCTGTGATATTGAGGCGACTTGCGCGCAAATAAAAGCCATTCAAGATGCTGGCGCTGATTTAGTGCGCGTCTCTGTGCCGACTATGGAAGCTGCTGACGCCTTCAAAATTATCAAGCAAAAAAGCAATATTCCACTAATTGCCGACATTCATTTTGACTATAAAATTGCACTAAAAGTGGCTGAATATGGCGCTGACTGCCTACGAATCAATCCGGGAAATATCGGCAAAGAGCATCGAGTGCGCGAGGTGGTGGCAGCGGCAAAAGACTGTAATATCCCCATTCGCATTGGTGTTAATGCTGGCTCTTTGGAAAAAGATTTGCAAAAAAAATACACCGAGCCAACCCCAGAAGCGATGGTTGAATCCGCTTTTAGGCACATTGATATTTTAAACAAACTTGATTTTGATAACTTCAAAATCTCGCTCAAAGCCAGTGAGGTTTTTATGAGCGTTTTTGCCTACAAACAGCTGGCAGCGCAGATTGACAACCCACTTCATCTTGGAATTACCGAAGCAGGCTCGCTTAGGTCAGGCTCGGTGAAATCTTCTATTGGTCTGGGATTGCTGCTTGCAGAAGGCATTGGCGACACTATTCGCGTCTCTCTTGCTTCTGACCCGGTTGATGAAATCAAAGTTGGTTTTGACATTCTAAATGCGCTTGGCTTGCGGCAAAAGGGCGTTAATCTCATTGCTTGCCCTTCCTGTTCTCGGCAAAAATTTGATGTAATTAAAGTGGTGAATGAGTTGGAACAACGCTTAGAAGATATAAATGAGCCGATTGATGTGGCAGTGATTGGTTGCGTGGTTAATGGCCCCGGAGAGGCTAAGGAAGTGGATATCGGACTAACTGGCGGCGAGCCTAATTTGATGTATATCAACGGATTGACGCATTCCAAAGTAACAAATGCAAATTTAGTGGATGAGTTAGAAGCGCAAATTCGCAGCCGTTTAAAGGGTTAATTCCAAGCTTTTTTATAGGCTTTGTAGCGGTAAATTGTCTGAACGCTGAAATAGCCTATTATCGCGCTACCAGTGGCAACAATCAAGCATCCGAGCAAAAATGGCTGCCAAATTATACCAAGCGCCTGCCAAACATATTCAAGCGACATCACAAAATCTTGCTCAATGCCAGTGCCCAAAATCCAAGCGCCAAGTTTGTAACAGGCATAAAAAATTGGCGGCATTGTCAGCGGATTAGTAACCCATACTAAGGCAATAGACAACGGCAGATTTGCCCGAAAAATTACCGCGCTAGGAGCTGCTAATAGCATTTGAAATGGCACAGGGATAAATGCGCAAAACAGACCTACAGCAAAGGCTTTAGATATGGATTTACGATTAAAATTCCATAAAGTTGAATTGTGTAAATGCCTTCCCAGCCAGCCCAGATATTTATGGTTTTTTAGCTCTTCAGCGTTTGGAGAATAGCGTCTTAGCAGCTTTTTCATTGTGCAGCTTTTTTGATTGCTTCAACAGTCAGAGAGTATTGCTTATATAATTCTTGCTGAGAGCCTTGCTCGGTGAAATCATCTGGCAGGGCTAAAATTTGCAATTTTGTGCTGATTTTTTGCTGATGCAAATATTCGCTAATAGCACTGCCGCCGCCACCAAATTCAGCGTTATCTTCAATAGAAATAAGCTGCTGATGAGAGCTTGCCATTTGGCTAATAAGAGCGTTATCAAGCGGTTTGACAAAACGCATATCAATAACTGTCGCACCCAATTCTTTGCCAGCTTGCAAAGCGCAGTCGACAAAATTCCCATAGGCAAAAATGGCAGTTTTTTTGCCTTCAAACAACACCTTTGCCTTGCCAATTTCAATAATTTCATCACTCTCATAATGCTCTACATTCGCCGCTGCTCGCGGATAACGAATGCATACAGGAGTTGTCATTTTCAGAGCAGTGTTGAACATTTGATACATTTCCAAGCCATCGCTCGGCGCCATAATTGTCAGATTTGGAATGCATCTTAAAAAACTCAAATCAAAACATCCGGCGTGAGTAGCCCCGTCAGCACCCACCAAGCCAGCACGGTCAATCGCAAAAATAACATTGAGATTTTGCAGGGCAATATCGTGAATTAGTTGATCGTAGCCTCGTTGTAAAAAAGTGGAATAAATCGCAACCACGGGCTTAAAACCTTGAGTTGCCAAGCCGCCTGCAAAAGTTAGCGCATGCTGCTCGGCTATGCCGACATCAAAATATTGCTGGGGGAACTTTTGCTCAAACTCACTCATACCAGAGCCAGCTCCCATTGCTGGAGTGATGGCAATCAATTTTTTGTTGTTTTGTGCGGTGTTGACCAGCCAGCGTCCAAACACATCGCTATAACTGGAAGTGGTTTTTGCGTTAGAACCAGCTGGGGCAATGCCGTGAAATTTGCAAGGGTCGCTTTCTGCGCTGTCCAAGCCGTAGCCTTTTTTGGTGATAATATGCAATAATCTGGGCTTATTTTTCAACTTTAAATTTTGTAAAGTTTTTATTAAAGTTGGCAAATCATGCCCATTAATTGGACCATAATATTCAATGCCCATCTCCTCAAACAAGGTGCTGGGCAACACCATACCTTTTAGATGTTCCTCCGAGCGTTTGGCAAATTTATGCAAATTCGGCATCTTTTCCAAAACTCCAAGAGACTTGTCTTTTATCGCTGAATACATTTTGCCAGATATGAGTTTAGTTAAATATTTGCTCATTGCGCCAACATTTTTAGAGATGCTCATATCGTTGTCATTGAGGACAATTAGCAGGTCTGCATCGCTATCTCCAGCGTGGTTTAGTGCCTCAAATGACATTCCGCCAGTGAGAGCGCCATCACCAATTACAGCGATGGATTTGTGGTTATTAGCGTTGATTTTATTGCCAATTGCAATGCCCAGAGCGGCGCTGATAGAAGTGGATGAGTGTCCAGCACCGAAGCTATCATACTCACTTTCTGTGCGTTTAGTAAATCCAGATAAGCCACCTTTTTGGCGCATAGTTTGCATTTTGTCTTTGCGACCGGTGATGATTTTGTGGGTGTATGCCTGATGTCCAACATCAAAAACCAAACTGTCTTTTGGCGTATCAAACACATAATGAATGGCAATAGACATCTCCACCGTGCCAAGATTTGGCGCTAGATGCCCGCCAGTTTTCTGCACATTTTCGATTAGAAACTCACGAATTTCATCCGCCAAAATCTGTAATTCCTCCAAATTTAGCTGTTTAATATCTTGCGGATAATTAATAGAATCAAGCACGCGGTAATAAATATTTTAAAGTTGAATATTATACGCTGACAAATATTTATATCTCATTGTAAAATAACAGCTTTTATTACAACAAACTTTATGTTTACCGTTTGCGCCCTGTATCAATTTGTTCGCCTTGATGATTTTGAAGAATTTAGCCATCCGCTAAGAAAATTGTTATTATGTTTGGAAATTAAAGGCACGCTGCTTTTGGCTTTAGAAGGGCTAAACGGCACTGTTGCCGGCAGTCAAAGTTCAATTGACAAACTGCTTGCATTTTTGGCAAAAGATGGTCGTTTTAACAACTTAGAAATAAAATTTTCCAAAAGCCAAAAACTCCCGTTTAAAAGACTTAAAGTCAAGCTCAAACAAGAAATAGTTACTCTTGGAGTGGCAAATATTGACCCACTTTCGTCAGTCGGAACTTATGTAAAACCTAAAAATTGGAACGCTCTAATCAGCGATTCAAATGTTGTTTTAATCGACACGCGCAACGATTATGAATATGCAATCGGTAGTTTTCGCGGTGCTATCAACCCAAATACCGAGACTTTCAGAGAGTTTCCAAGTTATAGCAAAAAAAATCTAGAACAATATCGCCACAAAAAAATAGCAATGTTTTGCACCGGCGGCATTCGTTGTGAAAAATCCACAGCATATCTAAAATCGCAAGGTTTTGAGCAAGTTTATCATCTGCAAGGCGGGGTGCTAAAATATCTTGAAGAGGTCGATCAGGCCAATAGCCTGTGGGATGGAGAGTGTTTTGTGTTTGATGAAAGGGTGGCAGTTAAGCACAATTTGCAGCAAGGACAATACGACCAATGCCACGCCTGTCGCTATCCAATTACCGAATTGGAAAAAGAGCATCATCATTATGAAAAAGGCGTCTGTTGCCCGCGCTGCTATGGCACTCGTTCTGCCAAACAATTGGAGCGTTATAAGGAAAGACAAAAGCAAGTTGAGCTGGCAAAAGCGCGCGGCGAAGAGCATATCGGCGATAATGCAGCGGTTTTTATGAATGCTAAAAAAGTGGGGCAACAATAATGTTTTTTAGAAAAGATATTACCAAATTAAAGCAAGATTTGAATATTCAAACAAATTTATTAGGCTTTGATTTAAGCTTCAAAACCCGCTGGGGCGTATTTTCGCCACGAGCAATTGACGCTGGCACCGACTTATTAATGCGCCATTTAGAAATCGGCGAGCAGGGCAGATTTTTAGACCTCGGTTGCGGCTATGGCGCGATCGGTTTAGCCGTTGCCAAAGCCTGTCCACAGGGAGAAGTGCAGATGGTGGACAAGGATTTTGTAGCAGTTGAATTGGCAAATATTAACGCTAAACTCAACAATTTGCCCAACGCCAACGCCTATTTATCCGATGCTTTTTTGAGCGTGAACAAAGATAATTATTTTGACCAAATCATATCCAATGTCCCAGCAAAAGTAGGCAGAGAACAACTTAGCATAATTTTATACGATGCTTATGATGCGCTAAAACCCGGCGGCAAAATCGTTTTCGTAACCATCAACGGGCTGCGAGAATTTATTAAAGATAACTTCAAAAGCGTTTTTGGCAACTATAAAAAAATAAAACAAGGGCAAAAATACACTATTGCCGAAGCAATCAAAGTAAAATAGTCAAGTATTAAAATTTTAAATCAGGAGTAATTTATGGATGTATTAGCGAGAATTAAACAACAAGTTGACAGCGCCCCAATCGTTTTATATATGAAAGGCACGCCGCAATTTCCCCAATGTGGATTCTCTTCAACTGCGGCGCAAACTCTTTCTGCAACTGGAATTGAGTTCGCGTATGTGAATATTTTTGAAGACCAAGAAGTTATGCAAAACCTGCCAGCCTTTGCCGATTGGCCAACTTTTCCGCAAGTTTATATGAACGGCGAATTAGTCGGCGGCGGCGATATTATAGTTGAAATGGCAGAAACAAGCGCCCTCAAAGATGCTATGACCACAGCCACCAAAAAATTTAACAACAAATAAACCTTGCCTTTCGCCTTTTATAAGGGCAAACGAAAGTTATTTTGAGGCAAGAATAGTAAAAGGCAAAACCATTATTTTTGGTTTGTTTAAAAAGAGATATTCAATGAGCAAAGACTGCATTTTTTGTAAACTAAAAAACGAGCGCATAATTGGCGAATGTGAGTTGACAAAATCCTTTATCGACAGCTATCCAGCCTCAGCAGGGCATACGCTGATTGTGCCAAAACGCCACTTTGCCAATTATTTTGAAGCCACTGATGACGAGTTATTGGCGTTGGGAAAAGCAGTGCAAAATGCCAAAAAAATACTAGATCAAGAATTTGCCCCAGACGCATATAATATCGGCATCAACAATGGCAAGCCCGCTGGACAAAGCGTTATGCACCTGCACATTCACCTTATTCCTCGTTATATAGGCGATGTTGAAAATCCTAAGGGCGGAGTGCGCTGGGTGTTGAAAAACAAAGCAAATTATTGGGATGAAAAGTCAGCAATAAAATAATAAACAATAAAAAACCCGCTAATTGCGGGCTTTTTTATGCTTATTGATAGGTCAATTTAGAATGGAATATCATCATCAAAAGCATTGTCGTCAACTGGAGTAATGGGGTCTTGCGCCGGTGCTGCCGCTGCCGCTGCCGTTGGAGCGGCGGCTGCTGCTGGGGCTTGCTGCTGTGGAGCATCGCCGCCTCTTTTGTCTAACATTTGCAAAGTGCCGTTAAAGCTTGAAATAACTACCTCGGTGGTGTAGCGGTCGACGCCGTCTTTGTCCTGCCATTTGCGAGTTTGTAATTTGCCTTCAACATAAACTTTTGAGCCTTTATCCAAATATTGCCCAGCTATTTCTGCCAATTTGCCAAATAAACTAACTCTGTGCCATTCGGTTTTTTCTTGTTTTTCGCCAGTGTTTTTGTCTTTCCAACTTTCGCTGGTTGCTACGCTCAAATTCGCCATTGCAGTGCCAGATGCGCCGTATTTTACTTCAGGTTTTTGTCCCAAATTTCCTATTAAAATTACTTTATTTATTCCTGCCATTTTATTTTCCTCCTTTAAGGTTTTGTGATTTGATACTGAACGCCACGCCCAGCCAAATTATTGTTGTAAATGTGGTGAATAAGAATACACTATTTAAATCAAAAGTGTGATAAATCCAACCGCCGGCCACCCCGCCAACAAATGCACCAAGAAATTGCGAGGTGGAATATACGCCCATTGCCAAGCCGCGTTTATCAGCGCTGGCAACCCTTGATATCAGCGATGGTAGCATTGCTTCTATCGCATTGAAGGCAATAAAAAATAAGGCCATTATAGCTAAAAATGTTGCGTAATTTAGTGTTGTTTTATAAAACAAAAATTGGCTACTTAGCATCATTAAAATGGCAAAAATAATCATAGTTTTGTGTTTTTTAAATTTCTCAGCAGCGATGATAATCGGCAACATTCCTACAAATGAAAGCAATATCACTGGCAAATAAACACTCCAATTATCGCTCAAATCAGGCAGAATAATTTTGTTTTCCACCAGCAGTAAAGGCATGACAATAAAAGCGCAAGTTAAAATCAGATGTAGGGTGAAAACGCTAAAATCAAGTTTGAGTAATTTTGCATTTAGCACTTGTTTAAAACTTGCCGCAGATAGCGAATATTGCACTTGTGGCTTGATGTGTGGCAAAGTGGCAACAGTTATCATTGCCACAATAGACAAGCCTGCAATCACCCAAAAAAGCCCTGACAGCCCGAGATTAACAGCAATTATCGGCCCAATAAGCAGCGATAATACAAAAGCTACGCCGATTTGCATACCAACAAAAGCATTGGCTTTAGCACGCTGCTGGACGCTCACAAAATCTGCCAAAAAAGCCATCAGCACCGCAGAAATAGCGCCACTGCCTTGTATGGCTCTGCCGATAAGGACATAAATAATATCGTTTGAATTTGCTGCCAGCACGCTGCCGATAAAGAAAAGCACCAGTCCAATAATAAGCAAAGGTTTGCGCCCGTGTTGGTCAGATAAATAGCCAAAAGGAATCTGCAATAGTGCTTGGGTTAATCCATAAATGCCGATAGTCAATCCAATTAAATAGGGCGTAGCGTTGGAATATTGCTGGGCATATACAGAAAAAACCGGAAATATCATAAACAGACCAAGCAATCTGCTTGCCATAATGGAGGATATTTTAAATGCAAAAATGCGCTCTTGCTTGTTCATCGCAAAATTGGCGTTAGTTTAGAGTGTAATGTGGCTGATAAGTTGGATAGCTATTTTTTAATACTCGGCGCGTATCTTTGCTTAATTTTTGCATACTTACAATATCGTAATTATGTGCCATTAAATGCAGTGCTGCTGGGACAGATGGCGTGTTTGGAAAATTGCTGATGATGTATTTAGCACGGTTGATAGCAGCAATATTTGCCCCTCTTTTAGTATAATAAATTGATACAAATAACTCGTGGCGAGCAAGAATATTGCGCAAAATAACCAGCCGAGTTTTTGCCTCTTCGCTGTATTCGCTGTCGGGAAATTTGCCAATTAGTGCTAAATAATAATTGAAAGCATCACGCACAGAATCAATATCTCGCTGGGCGTTGTCGGTCAGATAGCCGTCTAAAAAAGAACGCGATTTGTCTTCTGAAATAACGCCACGAAAATAATAAGCATAAGGGGTTGAAAAATGCTGAGGATAAAGTTTAATATAATCGTTTAAACGCAAAATCGCAGAATCATATTCATTATTTTTATATAATTCGTAAGCCACTTCCAGCTTGGCTTGCAAGGCATATTTTGAGCTGGGATAAGCCGCTTGCAACTGCTCGTATAACTCAATTGCATCATCAGTAGAACCCGATTTAGCGTAATCTTTTGCCTGATTAAAAAAAGTCTTTGGCGACCAGCCTTTGGTGATGTATTCCCTTTTTTCATCATTTGAGCAAGCACCAAGCGTAAACGCTAAAATAGTTAAAGTGGCTATTAGTTTGACTGTGTTTTTCATATAAATTAAGAAGATTATTTATAAATAAATGAAAATATTATACTGTTGTAACGGTATTATAATTATCTAATTATCCTTAACAATAAAATTATTAAAATGAGTTCAAACAGTGGCAGAATTCTAATCAGCGAACTATGCGAAGTGCTGGAAACTTATATGTCAAAATCGCAGGTTGAAAGCGTCTATCAAGCTTATATAATAGCTGCCACAGCGCACGATGGGCAATATCGCCGCTCGGGTGAAGCCTATGTATTTCATCCGATAAATGTGGCAATGATTTTGGCAAAACTCAAGCTTGATTGCTATTGCATTATTGCCGCATTATTGCACGATTGCATTGAAGATACCACTATCACCTTTGAAAATATTGCCAAAGATTTTGGCGAAGAAGTGGCACATATTGTCCAAGGAGTGTCTAAACTCACAGGCTTAGAATTCAACTCAAATATTGACCAACAGGCGCAAAATTTCAGAAAATTGTTCTTGGCAATGAGCACTGATATGCGCGTGATGATGATAAAATTAGCGGATCGGTTGCACAATATGCGCACTCTTGACTCTGTTAGTCGGAAAAAACAATTGCGAATTGCCAAAGAAACTGCCGAAATCCACGCCCCAATTGCCCGCAGGTTAGGGCTAAATAACATCAAAATAGAGATGGAAGGGCTATGCTTCAAATTCATCCATCCATATCGCCATAGGGTTTTAACTCGCCAAATCGACAAGCGTTACGGCAATCTAAAAGAAGTCATCGAGCAAATTCAACAGTCCATAAAACAGCGCCTCGGACAAGAAGGTCTGGGCAAAACCCAAATCAGCGGACGCAAAAAAGCTACATACAGCATCTACAAAAAAATGAAAACCAAGCACCTAAAATTTGCAGAAGTGCTTGATAAGTATGCTTTCAGAGTGATTGTGGACGATGTGTCAGAATGCTATTTAGCGCTGGGAATTATCCACAATTTATACAAACCATTGCCGGGCAAATTCAAAGACTATATCGCCTTGCCAAAAGTCAATGGTTATCAGTCTTTACACACGATTTTGTTCGGTCCAAACAAGGTTTTTATTGAAGTTCAACTGCGTTCAAAAGAGATGCATTTTGTCTCTGAATATGGAATCGCTGCGCATTGGCATTATAAAAACAAATCTGGCAACTCCAAAGACCTTGCCAATAACTGGCTCGGCTCTCTGCTTGATATTCAGGAAAACTCCGGCACCTCGATTGAATTTTTGGAAGAAACCAAAATTGACCTGTTTCCGTCAACAGTATTCGTTTTCACTCCAAATGGCGAAATTGTGCAATTGCCACACCGCGCCACAGTGCTGGATTTTGCCTATGCTATTCATACCAAAGTCGGCAATCACACACTTAAAGCCAAGGTTGATAAAGTCAACACCAGCCTCGACAAACGGCTAAAAAACGGGCAAACTATTGAAATCATAACCGATAAAAATGCCAAGCCACAGCCAGATTGGCTCAAAATGACCGTAACCGCAAAAGCCAAAACCTCAATCAAATCCAAACTTAAAAAAAGTAGCACAGAAGAGCTGATACAACTGGGAGAATACCTATTAAACAACGCTTTAAGATACCAAGGAGATGGCAAACCAATTAGCGAAAAAAGATGGCAAAACTGCATAACTGAGCTCAAATGCGACTCTATGTCCGACCTTCACATCAAAATTGCCATATCAGAAATACTCATATCTTTTGTGCTCAGCAAGTTGCAAATCAAATCCACAACTGCCAACGCAGGAAGCATCAGCATCAAAGGCACAAAAGGCACAAAAGGTAATCCAGTTAGTTTTGCCAGATGCTGCTATCCAATCATTGGCGACAAAATATTCGGCATTATCACTAACAGCAAAGGTATGGTGCTACACCGTGCCAATTGCGGCAATTTGCAGCATGCCAAACAAAAAGGCGAACAGTGGTTAAAAGTGGATTTACAAGCTGCTGATGATGATGAGTTTGAAGTGGAAGTTTATGTGGAAATAGAAAACCGCCGCGGCATATTAGCATCAATTGCCAACGCCATTGCCAAGATAAACATCAACATTGAAAACATCCAAGTAGAAGAACAAAACAACACAATGCGAGGGATATATTTAGTAATCATCGTGCCAAATATCGCCAAACTTGACGAAGTAATGTATGCCATCAAAAACACCGAATTTGTGCATTCCGTCAAACGCAATAGCGCTAGCAGAAAGTCTTTTTAAATAATCAAGCAGAGCTTAAAGTAGGATTTTAAAATTACCAAATGGGTGAAAAACGGCTATTTAATCAGCTTATTCATCCGTTTGATAAACTCAGCAGGCTCTTTGAGCTGTCCGCCTTCACTGAGAACAGCTTGGTCGAAAAGCACATTGACGATGTCTTTGTTGATTTTGGTTTTGAGTTTTTTTACTAATGGATGGTTTGGATTGATTTCCAAAATCGGCTTGGTATCAGGCACATCTTGACCGAGCGATTTCATAATGCGCTCCATATTACCGCCCATTTCGTTTTCATCAGCAACGAGGCAAGACGGCGATTCGCTCAGGCGTTTGGAAATTTTGACTTCTTTGACTTGATTTGCAAGAATTTTTTGCATTTTTTCCACCACTTTATCAAAATCTTTGGCAGTTTTTTCTTTTTCTTTTTTGTCTTCTTTGGAATCTAAATCCTCTAAATCGCCTTTAGCAACTGATTTAAGAGGGATGCCATCAAATTCGCCAAAGTTGCTAACCATCCATTCATCAACTCTGTCAGAAAGCAGCAAAACCTCAATATCTTTTTGGTTAAAAACCTCCAAATGTGGCGAGCCTTTTGCGGCTTCGTAAGTTTCAGCGGTGATGTAATAAATGGCTTTTTGCTCTTTTTGCATACTTTTGACATAACATTCAAGAGTGGCAGTTTGCTTGCTATCAACACTTTTATTGGTGACAAAACGCAGCAATTTGGCGATTTTGTCTTTGTTGGCAAAATCTTCCACAACGCCTTCTTTCATTACCATACCAAATTCTTGCCAGAAAGTTGCGTATTTTTCTGGCTGATTTTTTGCCATTTTTTCCAACTCTTTTAAAATGCGACTGACAGAGGCTTTGCGAATGGTATCAACGACTTTATTGCCTTGCAAAATCTCGCGAGAAACATTTAGCGACAAGTCCGCAGTGTCAATCACGCCTTTGATAAAACGCAAATAAAGCGGCATCAACTCTTCGTTATTTTCCATAATAAAAACGCGTTTAGCATATAGTTTTATGCCGCCTTTGCGCTTTGGTTCCCACATATCAAACGGCGCTTTTGTAGGAATATAGAGTAAGGAAGTGTAATTTATATTGCCCTCAACTTTGTTGTGTAATTGCGTAAGCGGGGCTTCTAAATCAAAGGTCATAGACTTGTAAAACTCATCATAATCTTTTTGTTTGAGCGCACTTTTATCCTGTGCCCAGAAGGCGTTTGCTTTGTTGACAGCCTCATATTCAATTTGTTTTTCATCCTCTGAATGTTTGAGCATCATAATCGGCACGGTGATATGGTCGGAATATTTGCTGATAATGCCACGCAAACGATGCTCTTCTAAAAACTCTAATTCTGAATCTTTGATATGCAAAGTAATTGAGGTGCCAAAATCGGGGCAATCAACTTTTTCAATTGAATATTTGCCCTTGCCAGCGGAGATCCATTTTGTGCCTTTTTTGCCTTTACTGCCAGCCTTTCTGCTGATTAGCGTAACTTTGTCAGCAACGATAAATGCTGAGTAAAAACCCACACCAAATTGACCAATAAGATTGGTGTCTTGTGCTTGTTTTTTATCCATACTTTGCAAGAATTTTTTAGTGCCAGAATTGGCAATAGTGCCGATATTTTTATTGATCTCAGACTCGTTCATACCGATGCCATTGTCAGTGATAGTAATGGTTTTTTGCTCTTTATCAATACTGACATAAACCGCTAAATCCTGCTTGCCTTCAACCATTTTGTCGTTTGCAAGTGATTCAAATTTGAGCTTGTCAATCGCATCAGAGGCATTGGAAATCAACTCACGCAAGAAAATTTCTTTGTTTGAATACAAAGAATGAATCATCAAATCCAATAATTGCGAAACCTCTGTTTGAAAAGTATGTGTTTGTTTTTCTGCCATGATATTTCCTAAGTTGTGCGTAAAATGAGTTAATATAGCCAGAATATAAAAATTCAAGTGATTATGCAAAAAAATATTGATAATTTTATTTCCTATCTTGAAATTGAACGAAATTATGCGCTAAACACTCGGCGAGCTTACAATAGAGATTTGCAACAATTGCTCAGGTTTTTGCAGCAGCAGAATATTAATAGTCTATCAACAGTCAGCCCAGAACAGCTCAAAACTACGATAATGAATCTGCGTAGTCGCGGCAGTAACGCTCGCAGTATCAGCCGCTATTTGTCTGCTGTGCGTGGGTTTTTTGCTTATTTATTTAATCATAACGCCATCAGCAATAATCCGGCACTTGGCTTGAAAGCGCCTAAAATAGAGCAAAATCTACCAAAAATTATTAGTTATGAGCAAATAGCATTATTGCTAAAACCAAGAGCGCAAACGCCATCAGAGCTGCGAGATGTCGCTATTTTAGAGGTGATTTATGCTTGCGGACTTCGGGTATCGGAATTGACATCTCTTGACATAAATTCCATTGATAAACAGCAAGGTTTTTTGCAAATTGTGGGCAAGGGCGGGAAAATGCGCCACACCCCAATCGGCAAATTTGCCCAACAGGCAATTAGCAACTATTTGCAAAAAATTGGCAGCAATCAAGGGGCTTTATTTTTAAACCAAAAAGGCAACAGAATTAGCACCAGAGCGATTGAATTAATGATTAAAAAACGCGCACTTGAAATCGGCATCAAAATCAGTGTTTATCCACATATGCTACGCCATGCCGCCGCTACGCATTTTTTACAATCCAGCCACGACCTGCGTTCTGTGCAAGAATTTTTAGGCCACAAAAGCATAAAATCCACCCAAACTTACACCCATTTAGATTTTTTAGAATTATCAAAAGTATATGACCAATGCCATCCCAGAGCCAAAAAACTAAGATGAATTTTCAGACGCGATTCGCCAGCAAAATTCTTAATTCTGGCGGGGTGATTAGCCTGCCAACGGACACTATTTACGGGCTGAGTTGCTTGCCTGATTATCAACATTCTATCGAAAAAATGCTACTATTAAAACGCAGAAATACGGCAAGGGGGCTGATTTTGCTCGCCAGTGATATTGGTTTACTAATGCCGTATGTGCAAGATGCCGATTTGCTGGCAAAAATACAGCCGCAAAAACGCCCAACCACTTATTTACTCAAAGCGAAAACCACAGTATCAACGCTAATTAGAGGCGATTTTGACACTGTTGCGATACGCCTTACGGACAATTTGTTGATTGCTGATTTGTGCAAAAAATGCAATAGTGCGCTGCTTTCTACCAGCGCCAATATCAGCGGTAAACCTACTGCTAACAGCGTTTTGCAACTAAATGTCAGTTTCAGGCAACAATTGGATTTTATTCTCAGCCCAAACATCGCAAATAAACAGGATAATGCCCAACCATCACAAATTATTGATATGGCAACAGGAAAAAAAATACGATGATTGAACAAGTTAAAAGCTATTTACTCAGTTTGCAAGCCGATATTTGCCGCCAGTTAGAAGCCGTTGATGGCAAAGAGGTTTTCGTTAAAGACAAGTGGGAAAAGGGTGCTGGAAAAGGCGATGGGCTGAGTATGGTTTTGACAAATGGAGCAGTTTTTGAACAAGCTGGAGTTAATTATTCCATTGTTTATGGTGAAGATATGCCTGCCTCTGCCACCTCGTTGCGCCCCGAGCTGGCAGGGCGCAGTTTTACTGCTTTGGGCGTGTCTTTGGTAATTCATCCACGCAATCCTTTTGTGCCAACTTCGCATGCAAATGTGCGTTTTTTTATTGCACAAAAATCCGGCGAAGAACCGATTTGGTGGTTTGGCGGCGGCTTTGATTTGACCCCATATTACGGCTTTGATGAAGACTGCATCGCTTGGCATCAAAGCGCCAAAGAAGCCTGTGCGCCGTTTGCTGCCGGCACTTATGCAAAATATAAAAAATGGTGCGATGATTATTTTTATCTTAAACATCGTGACGAGCAGCGCGGCATTGGCGGGCTGTTTTTTGACGATCTGAACGCAGGCGGATTTGATGAATGTTTTGCCTTTATGCAAAGTGTTGGCAACAGTTATATCAAGGCTTACAAGCCAATTGTGCAAAAGCGTAAAAACTCAAAATACAGCGAAAACCAGCGCCAGTTTCAATTATATCGCCGTGGTCGTTATGTGGAATTTAACCTGATTTACGATCGCGGCACGCTGTTTGGCTTGCAAACTGGCGGGCGCACAGAATCTATTCTAATGTCGCTGCCGCCTTTGGTGCGCTGGGAATATCAGTATCAGCCCGTTCCAGGTAGTGATGAGGCAAAATTGGTTGATTATTATCTAAAACCCAAGGAGTGGATTGATGCAAACAAAGATTGACGCCAAAAAATTGCTTTGCCCGATGCCGGTGATTCGCCTCGGTGAAATGATTGACAAAATAACCGTTGGCGACAAAATTGAGATAATTGCCACCGACCCTGGGGTTTTATACGATATACCTGCTTGGTGCAAGGTTCACGGGCATAAAGTGCTAAAAATTGACGAAAAAAATGATGAGATTATTTTGCTTGTAGAAAAAATAGGGTAGAATATTTTATTTTTTTGCAAAGTCGCAAATTACAAATACCAGCAACGAAGCGTATTTTTTTTAAACCTTATAAGGAGAAAAACATGTCTGCAAAAGATGTAATGAAAATGATTAAAGAAAACGAGGTCAAATTTATTGATTTTCGTTTTACCGACACCATCGGCAAAGAGCAACATGTGAGCGTTCCGGCACACACAATCAATGCTGAAAAACTTAAAGAAGGGCAAATGTTTGATGGCTCTTCAATCGCTGGCTGGAAGCCAATTAACGAGTCTGATATGATTATGAAACCAGACACGGAAACAGCAGTTTTAGACCCATTCACCCAAGAATCAACGCTCAATATTACCTGTGATATTATCGAATCTAGCGACCTAAAAGGCTATGAAAAAGACCCTCGTTCAATCGCCAAAAGAGCCGAAGCTTATTTGCAAAAAACTGGCATAGCTGACACCGCTTATTTTGGCAACGAGCCAGAATTTTTTGTATTTGACAGCGTCAAATGGGACACTGGTTTTGGCTTAGGCAAAGCCTTTTACGAAATTAACTCTGAAGAAGCAGACTGGGCAAGTGGCGCTGATTTTGAAGGCGGCAACAAAGGTCACCGGCCGAGAATTAAAGGCGGATATTTTCCAGTTCCACCAGTAGATTCATTGCACGATTTGCGTGCTGAAATGTGCTTGGCAATTGAAGAAATGGGCGTTACCACCGAAGTTCACCACCACGAAGTCGGCACTGCTGGTCAATGCGAAATCGGCGCTTTGTTTAATACTTTAGTCAAAAAAGCAGACGAGACGCAAATCCTCAAATATTGTATTCACAATGTGGCAAATTTATACGGCAAAACTGCTACTTTTATGCCCAAGCCAATCGCTATTGACAACGGCAATGGTATGCATGTTCACCAGTCAATTTCCAAAAATGGCAAGAATTTGTTTGATGGAAATGAGTATGGACAATTGAGCCAAACCGCGCTTTATTACATCGGCGGCATCATCAAGCATGCTCGCGCTCTCAATGCCTTTACCAACTCTTCAACCAATTCTTACAAGCGTTTAGTGCCGGGTTTTGAAGCGCCAGAAATGCTGGCTTATTCAGCCAAAAACCGCTCCGCTGCGATTCGTATTCCTTTTGTTTCTAATCCAAAAGGTCGGCGCATTGAAGTGCGTTTCCCAGACCCAACAGCGAATCCATATTTGGCATTTTCGGCAATGTTAATGGCTGGTCTTGATGGCATCAAAAACAAGATTGATCCAGGTAAGCCGGGTGATGAAGATTTGTATGAATTGTCTGTGGCAGAAAAAGCCAAAATCCCGAAAGTCTGCGGCTCGCTTGACCAAGCTTTAGAAGCGCTGAGTGCCGACCGTGAGTTTTTGAAAGCCGGCGGCGTGTTCACCGACAATGTTATTGATTCATTTATTGAGCTAAAAATGGGAGAAGTAACCGCATTGCGCGCCTCGCCTCAACCAGTTGAGTTTGATATGTATTACAGTTGTTAAGAAATTAGCAACTAATAAAAAAGCCGTGTCATTGCACGGCTTTTTTTTGCGTAAAATAGCGAAAATTATGGCAGAAATAAGAAATAATTGGACATTATCAGAGGTTGAGGCATTATTTGCCTTGCCTTTTAACGACTTGCTATTTCAAGCGCACACGGTGCATAGAGAGTATTTTGAGCCCAATTCTGTGCAAGTCAGCTCGCTGCTGAATATCAAAACCGGCGCCTGTCCAGAAGATTGCTCCTATTGCTCTCAAAGCTCCAAATACGATACTGGCTTAGAGCGCGAAAAATTGATGGAAATTGAGCAAGTGCTTGAACAAGCAAAAGCCGCGCAAGACCAAGGCGCAACCCGTTTTTGTATGGGCGCTGCGTGGCGTAATCCGACTGACAAAAGTTTAGATAAAGTAATTCCGATGATTCAAGGCGTCAAGAAGATGGGTATGGAAACTTGCGTTACTCTGGGGATGCTCACGCAAAATCAGGCGCATACGCTGAAAGAAGCAGGTTTGGATTATTACAATCACAACATCGACACTTCCGAGGAAAATTACGCAAATGTAATCAGCACTCGCACTTTTGCCGACCGTTTGGACACTTTGCAATCAGTGCAAAACGCCGATATAAATGTATGCAGCGGCGGTATTTTAGGCTTGGGCGAGGAGCAAACCGACAGGGCATCAATGTTGCGCTCACTTGCCAATTTAGAAAAACACCCAGACAGCGTGCCAATCAATCTTTTAGTGCCAATCCC
>VSKZ01000050.1 GCA_008364125.1 Candidatus Thioglobus sp.
AATTATCCAAGATTTTGCCCAGCAGGACAGCAGAATTGTGATTATTAGCCGTGAGAATAAGGGGCTGATGCCTGCTTATAATGCGGAAAAATATATAGGCAAGGCGATAAAATCAATTTTAAATCAAACAATTACAAATTTTGAGCTGATTATTACTGATGATGGCTCAACTGATAAAACTGGGCAAATTATCCAAGATTTTGCCCAGCAGGACAGCAGAATTGTGATTATTAGCCGTGAGAATAAGGGGCTGGTTTATAGTTTGAATGAATCCATCAAGCAAGCCAATGGCGAATATATTGCCAGAATGGATGCGGATGATATTAGCCTTGCCAATAGATTTGAGTGCCAACTGGCAGTTTTTACTGATGCTGATGTGGATGTTTGTGGCAGCTGGATTAGCGAATTTGATGCTGATGAGGAGCATTTAACGGCTTATAGAAAAGTGCCAGAAGCGCATAATGAAATTGTCAAATTTGCCAAGCGTAGAAATCCGCTAAATCATCCTAGCGTTATGTATAAAAAATCTGTGGTGCAAAAATTTGGCAGCTATCAAAATATAATGTTTTTTGAAGATTACGATTTCTGGGTGCGATTGATAGTTGCCGGCGCTAAATTCTATAATATTCAAACGCCGTTAGTCAAAATGCACGCTGGTAAATCCCAGCTCACAAGGCGTAGCGGCTGGAAATATGTGCTGGCTGAATTTGCTTTGCAAAAAAGATTTTTGAAAATTGGCTTTATCAATTATTTTGAGTTTTTGAGCAATATATTTCTGCGTGTATCCCCCAGAATAATGCCTAAATGGTTGCTTGGTTTTGTTTATAAAATCATTAGAAGGCATTGATGAAAACTAACTTTAAATTCAGTTATATATGCCCAAGGATATTTACGATAACGCATTAATTTCGGGCTATCAACCATCTAATAATTGTTATTTAATGGCTAATTAAAACTGGTTTTTGCGGTGATAGCAAAGGTAAAATAACTTTTTTATTCATCTTCATTTTTATGCAAATATTTTTAATCACTTTTATTTTATCTTTTGTTTTTTCTGCTGTGATTGTGATTATAGCAAATAAACACGGCTGGTTTTTAAATCAGCACGATTTTGTTGGAGTGCAAAAATTCCACCAGCATCCAACGCCGCATATTGGTGGTTTAGCGGTGTTTTTGAGCTTTGCTTTTGCTAATTATTTATTGCCCAGCGAGGCGAGTATGGTGCTTGCACCGATATTGCTGGTTGCCGTGCCAGTGTTTATTGTTGGTTTGGCAGAGGATTTTAGCACTAAAATTTCGCCCCTATGGCGTTTGATAGTTGTTTTTATCTCTTTGAGTGCCAGCTTTTTTTATCTGGGTATTGGCGTTGATTCGCTGGGTTTTGGCTGGACAGATGAGCTGCTTTCCTATCCGCTGATTGGTTTGGCGTTTACGCTGCTGGTGGTTGGCGGCTCGGTGAATAGCGTAAATGTGATTGACGGCTACAATGGGCTGATGGCGGGCTATGGAATTTTGGCATCGCTGGCAATGTTTTTTGTGGCTTATCAGCTTGGAGATGTGGTGATTATGCAGCTTAATTTACTGCTAATAGCTTCAATGCTGGGATTTTTCTTGCTTAATTTTCCACTGGGAAAGATATTTATGGGCGATGGCGGAGCGTATTTTATTGGCTTTATGCTGTCAATGATTGGCTTGGTATTTGTCGAGCGCCACGCAGAATTATCAAATTGGTTTGTGCTGCTGCTGTTGATGTATCCGATGTATGAGTTGCTGTATAGCATTTATCGGCGAAGAATTATTAACGGCACGCCAGCCAGCCAGCCAGACGGCCAACACTTGCATATGTTGGTTTACAAACAAGTATCTATCAACAATCTGCAACAAAGCAAAGTTGCCAATAACAGCAAAACTTCGCCTTATTTATGGATGCTGTCGCTATTTAGCATCATTCCTGCGATTTTTTATTATGACAACAAACTCGCACTAATCGCCAGCGCTTGCGCCTTTATGCTGATTTATACTGGCATTTATCGCTATTTTAACAAGCACTAACAAGTCATCCATATTAAAAATACTGGTTAAAATGTAATTATGAAAATGAAAAAAATATTAATAACAGGCGGGGCAGGATATATTGGTAGCCATACTTGCGTAACGCTTATTTCGGCTGGTTATGCGGTGGTGGTGGTGGATAATTTGTGTAATTCTTCAACAGAGGTGCTAAAACGAGTTGAGAAAATCACTGGCAGCAAAATCCCTTTTTATCAAATAGATGTGCGTAATAGGGCGGCTCTTAGCGAAGTTTTTGCCGAACACAATTTTGATGCGGTGATTCATTTTGCGGGGCTCAAAGCGGTTGGCGAATCGACAGAAAAGCCGATTGAATATTATGATAATAATGTTGGTGGCACTTTCATATTGGCAGAAGTGATGCGCGATTTTGACTGCAAGAGCTTTATTTTTAGCTCTTCGGCAACTGTTTATGGCAATCCAAAAACTGTGCCGATTAAAGAAGATTTTCCACTATCGGCGACTAATCCTTACGGGCGTTCAAAACTGATGGTTGAGGAGTTTTTGCAAGATATTTTTGTAGCTGACGATAGTTGGAATATCGCTTTGCTACGGTATTTTAATCCAATTGGAGCGCATAAAAGCGGGTTGATTGGCGAATCTCCAAGCGGCGTGCCTAATAATTTGCTGCCATATATTTCACAGGTGGCAGTTGGAAAATTAGACAAACTAAGTATATTTGGCGGCGATTATGACACCCCAGATGGCACGGGAGTGCGCGATTATATTCATGTGATGGATTTGGCAAATGGGCATTTAAAAGCCTTGCAGGCGTTGGACAAACCGCAAGTTCTTATCGTCAATCTTGGCACTGGAAATGGCTATTCGGTGCTGGAAATGGTCAAGGCATTTGAGCGTGCATCTGAGCGAAAAATTGCTTATGAAATAGCTCCTCGGCGTGCTGGCGATATTGCCATTTGTTATGCAGACCCGAGCTTTGCTAAGGATAAAATCGGCTGGCAAGCAGCGTGCGAATTGGATGAAATGTGCCAAGATACTTGGCGTTGGCAATCGCAAAATCCTAATGGTTTTGAGGCTCTAAATTAGATATTTTTGAGTTTGTCAATTGCGATTTTAATGTTGTCCATACTGGTGGCAAACGAAAGCCGAACATAGCCCGGAGCGCCAAAAGCCGAGCCGGGAACAAGAGCGATATTGAGTTTTTCCAAGCAATAAGTTGACAATTCCACATCGTCTTTTAGCCCTAAACGCGCAATCAAACCCTCTACTCGTGGGAACGAATAAAAAGCGCCGTTGGATTTTGGGCATTCAACTCCGTCAATAGTATTCAGCTGGGCAACGATAAAATTATGGCGCTGGCTAAATTCTGCAACCATAGTGCCGATAATCGCTTGCTCTCCGCTCAAAGCCTCTAATGCGGCGGCCTGAGCAATGGAGCAAGGGTTGGAAGTGGATTGCCCTTGGATTTTTTTCATTGCCTTAATAATCGCCTCTGGTCCAGCGCAATAGCCAATACGCCAGCCAGTCATAGCATAGGATTTGGAAACACCGTTGAGAATAATGGTGCGATTTTTGAGGCTATTGTCTGCCATTACGATATTGACAAAATCGCCTTTGCTGCCTTTGCCGTCTGCGTTCCAGCGGATGTGTTCATAAATATCATCAGTAATAATCAACACTTGCGGATGCTTTTGCAAAACCTCTGCTAAGGCTTGCAACTCTGATTTACTATAAACAGCACCGGTTGGATTGGAAGGGCTGTTGATGACAAATAGCTTGGTTTTGGCAGTGATGGCAGCGGCTAATTGCACCGGAGTGATTTTGAAACATTGCTCCAATCCAGTTTGCACAACGACTGGTTTTGCGTCTGCTAAAAGCACCATATCTGGATAACTAACCCAATATGGTGCTGGAATTATGACCTCATCGCCTTTGTTCAAGATTGCTTGGCAAAGATTGTAAAATACCTGTTTGCCGCCTGTTGACGCCATCACCTCGGAATCTGAGTAGTTTAAATTGTTGTCGTTTTTGAATTTGTTGATGATGGCAGCTTTTAACTCCGGAGTGCCGTCAATTGCTGTGTAGCGAGTTTGCCCGTTTTTGATGGCAACAATGGCAGCATCTTGGATATTTTTTGGGGTGTCAAAATCAGGTTCGCCCGATCCCATAGAAACGATTTTAATGCCCTTGTCTTTGAGTTCATTGGCTTTTGCAGTAATTGCTAATGTGGCAGATGGCTTGACTTTGCCAATTCTATTTGCAAGTATATTCATAGTTAATTAAAGTTAAATGATTTAAAATTGAGGGTTTGCCATAGCGGCATAAAAAATAATATGATAATCAAAAAATACCATAGTGGGTAACAAATTTCAATTAGAGTCGCAATTTTCTCCGATGGGAGACCAGCCAACAGCTATCAAAGCTTTGGTAGAAGGGATTAATGCTGGGCAAAAATACCAAACTCTGCTCGGGGTAACAGGCTCTGGCAAGACTTTTACCTTGGCAAATGTGATTGCAAAAACCCAGCGTGCCAGCCTAATTATGGCACCAAATAAAACCCTCGCAGCGCAGTTATACAGCGAAATGAAGATATTTTTTCCAAACAATGCAGTTCGATATTTTGTCTCTTATTATGATTATTATCAGCCCGAGGCGTATGTGCCGGCGAGCGATACTTATATTGAAAAAGATTCTTCTATCAACGAGCAAATTGAGCAAATGCGTCTGAGCGCAACTAAGGCATTATTGGAGCGCGATGATGTGATTATTATTGCCAGCGTGTCGGCGATTTACGGCTTGGGCGACCCTGATAGTTATATGCAAATGTTGCTGCATTTAAGCGTTGGCGAGGTTATTAATCAGCGAGATATTTTGTCTAAATTGTCGCAAATGCAATATCGGCGTAACGATGTGAGTCTTAGTCGTGGGAATTTTCGGGTGAAGGGCGAGGTGATTGATATTTTCCCTGCGGACTCAGAGGAGCGTGCGTTGCGGATTGAATTATCGTATGAAGAAGTAGAGAAGATTTATTGGTTTGATCCGCTCACAGGCGAGAAATATCAGCGTTTGCAGCGAGTGAGTATTTATCCGCAAACGCATTATGTAACGCCGAAATCGAAGATTTTGAATATGCTTGACGATATTAAAGACGAGCTTAAAATCAGGCAGAAAGAGCTGCTGTCAGCAGGCAAATTGGTGGAAGAGCAACGCCTAACGCAGCGAGTGCGAATGGATATTGAAATGATGCAAGAGTTGGGATATTGCAATGGTATTGAGAATTATTCGCGCTACCTTTCGGCGCGTAAAGCCGGACAGCCGCCACCGACATTGCTGGATTATTTGCCGAAAAATGCGCTGGTAATTTTGGACGAATCACATGTTACTGTGAGCCAAATTGGGGCTATGTATAAAGGTGATAAGGCGCGCAAAACTACTTTGGTGGATTTTGGTTTTCGCCTGCCGTCAGCGCTTGATAATCGCCCTTTGAAGTTTGCCGAATTTGAAGAAAAAGTGCATCAATGCCTGTTGGTTTCAGCCACTCCATCGCAATACGAAATGGATATTTCCAGCACCATTGCCGAGCAAATTGTGCGTCCTACCGGCTTGCTTGATCCGCAAATACAAGTTCGTAGTGCTGATACGCAAGTGGACGATTTGTTGAGCGAAATACGCAAGCGGGTTCAGGTATCAGAGCGGGTTTTGGTAACCACTTTGACTAAGCGGATGTCCGAGCAACTGAGCGATTATTTGAACGAGCATCAGGTCAAAGTTCGTTATCTGCATTCTGATATTGACACTGTTGAGCGAGTGGAAATTATCCGCGATTTACGCCTTGGAGTGTTTGATGTGCTGGTCGGAATTAACCTGCTGAGAGAGGGTTTGGACATTCCAGAGGTGTCTTTGGTGGCAATTTTGGATGCTGATAAAGAAGGCTTTTTGCGTTCCGAACGCTCACTTATTCAAACTATGGGACGAGCTGCCAGAAATATTAATGGGCAGGTGATTTTGTATGCTAATAAAATTACCAATTCAATGCGCAAGGCGATGGATATAACCAGCAGCAGGCGTGAAAAACAGCAGGCACACAACGAAAAAAATGGCATTATTCCCAAAAGTGCACAGCGTCCGATTGTTGATATTTTGGACACAAATGCCGGCATTTGCGAGCCTGATGGTGAATACAATTCAGTTAATACAATTATGCAAAAACTATCGCCAGTGCAGCTGGCAAAGCAATTGAAGCTGCTGGAAAAACAAATGAATGGGCTTGCAGAGGAGCTGAAATTCGAGCAAGCAGCCGATGTGCGTAACCAAATCAAACAACTAAAAGAGGCACAATTCAAATCAGCATTATGAAAAACACACAACTAAATATCAATGAAATTTTTTATTCTTTGCAAGGCGAGGCGCGGGAAGTTGGCTTGCCGACTGTGTTTGTGCGCTTAACTGGCTGTCCGCTTCGTTGTGGATATTGCGATACAGAATATGCGTTTAAGGGCAATAATTTGCTCAGCATAGATGAAATTATGAAGCAAATCCAGCAGTATAATTGCCAGCTTATTTGCGTAACCGGAGGCGAACCATTGGCGCAAATTGATTGCCATATTTTGCTTGATAGGCTGATTAGGGATGGCTATCAAGTGTCGCTGGAAACCAGTGGTAGCATTGATATTGGGGCTGTCAATCCGCAAGTTTCTGTGGTGATGGATGTTAAAACTCCGTCTTCAAATGAGATGGCAAAAAACCTATATGACAATATTAACAAATTGCAAAATAAAGACCAGATGAAGTTTGTCATCGGCTCAAAGGCGGATTTTGATTGGAGCGTGGATATTCTCAGGCGCTATCCGAGTGAGGCGCAAGTGCTATTTTCGCCAGTGTTTGAGGTAGTTGCAGCCGCTCAGCTGGCTGATTGGATTTTGCAAAAGCAGTTAAATGTGCGTTTGCAAGTGCAATTGCACAAAATATTATGGGGCGATGAAAAAGGCAGATAGCCCTATTTAATGATGATTTTTTGAGTTTTAGACTTGCTTGATTTGAGTTTTGGAATCGAGATTTTTAAAATGTCTTCGTTAAAATCGGCGCTGATATTGTTGCTATCAGCATCAACTGGAATACTGGTTGTAAATGAAAAAGAGGCGGATGAATGTGAGTTGCCTGCGTTTTTGGTTTCCCATCCTTTGATGCTGAGATTGTCTTTTGTTGCCTCAATATTTATGTTATTTTTATCAACACCTT
>VSKZ01000051.1 GCA_008364125.1 Candidatus Thioglobus sp.
CTCACGCTAAATAATGTTCTACAAAAGCACAATAATGCTACTCAAGAGCAGTATTTCGGCGGGCTAATTTACTTTAAACCTTTATTTTTCTTTGTTAATTATTTTGCAAAAGTGTGAAAATCCAACTAAATTTAAGCCTTAGTTTTATTTATGACTTATTTAAAATAAAAAAGCAAAATAGCACTTGACGAGAAAAATTATCCTTGTATAATTGCCGCCTTTCACCGAGTAAAAAATCGTTTTTTGATTGACTTGGTTGCTCTTTAAAAATTTATCAAACAACTTGTGTGGGCACTCGCGCAATAAAAATTGTGCAGTGCACACGAAACAATTGCATTTATTTGTGGTTGTTCCGACAAACAAAAAGCAAAATCAGCTTTTAAAAAAATTGAACGCAAAGCGCATTTATTTATAAATGTTGCCAATGTTCTAAATAGTTAGAATTAAACTGAAGAGTTTGATCCTGGCTCAGATTGAACGCTGGCGGTATGCTTAACACATGCAAGTCGAACGGAAACGATACTAGCTTGCTAGTAGGCGTCGAGTGGCGGACGGGTGAGTAACGCGTAGGAATCTGCCTGATAGTGGGGGATAGCCCAGAGAAATCTGGATTAATACCGCATAATCTCTATGGAGTAAAGTGGAGGATCTTCGGACTTCACGCTATCAGATGAGCCTGCGTAAGATTAGCTTGTTGGTGAGGTAAAAGCTCACCAAGGCGACGATCTTTAGCTGGTCTGAGAGGATGATCAGCCACACTGGGACTGAGACACGGCCCAGACTCCTACGGGAGGCAGCAGTGGGGAATATTGGACAATGGGGGCAACCCTGATCCAGCAATACCGCGTGTGTGAAGAAGGCCTGAGGGTTGTAAAGCACTTTCAATTGGGAAGAAAAGCTAATGGTTAATACCCATTAGCCTTGACGCTACCTTTAGAAGAAGCACCGGCTAACTCCGTGCCAGCAGCCGCGGTAATACGGAGGGTGCAAGCGTTAATCGGAATTACTGGGCGTAAAGCGTGCGTAGGTGGTTTGTTTAGTCAGATGTGAAAGCCCCGGGCTTAACCTGGGAACTGCATTTGAAACTGGCAAACTAGAGTATAGGAGAGGAAAGTGGAATTTCAGGTGTAGCGGTGAAATGCGTAGATATCTGAAGGAACATCAATGGCGAAGGCAGCTTTCTGGACTAATACTGACACTGAGGTACGAAAGCGTGGGTAGCAAACAGGATTAGATACCCTGGTAGTCCACGCCGTAAACGATGACAACTAGCCGTTGGGGGGATTTTACCCCTTAGTGGCGAAGCTAACGCGTTAAGTTGTCCGCCTGGGGAGTACGGCCGCAAGGCTAAAACTCAAAGGAATTGACGGGGACCCGCACAAGCGGTGGAGCATGTGGTTTAATTCGATGCAACGCGAAGAACCTTACCTGGTCTTGACATACAGAGAACTTTCCAGAGATGGATTGGTGCCTTCGGGAACTCTGATACAGGTGCTGCATGGCTGTCGTCAGCTCGTGTCGTGAGATGTTGGGTTAAGTCCCGTAACGAGCGCAACCCTTATCTTTATTTGCCAGCACATCATGGTGGGAACTATAAAGAGACTGCCGGTGATAAACCGGAGGAAGGCGGGGACGACGTCAAGTCATCATGGCCCTTACGACCAGGGCTACACACGTGCTACAATGGGAAGGACAAAGGGTCGCAACCTCGCGAGAGCAAGCTAATCTCATAAACCTTCTCGTAGTCCGGATCGGAGTCTGCAACTCGACTCCGTGAAGTCGGAATCGCTAGTAATCGTAGATCAGAACGCTACGGTGAATACGTTCCCGGGTCTTGTACACACCGCCCGTCATACCATGGGAGTGAGTTGCAAAAGAAGTGGGTAGCTTATCTGGGCGCTCACCACTTTGTGATTCATGACTGGGGTAAAGTCGTAACAAGGTAACCCTAGCGGAAGCTGGGGTTGGACCACCTCCTTAAGAAAAGCTCGAGTGTCCACAACAAGTTGTTTGATAACGATAAAGAAGAATGAAATAATATCATTCGGGTCTGTAGCTCAGTTGGTTAGAGCGCACCCCTGATAAGGGTGAGGTCGGTGGTTCAAATCCACCCAGACCCACCATTTTTATTTTTACTATGTTAGAAACTTAAGGTTATTTCTATACTAATATAAATTACAAGTCCAGTAAACGAGTGTTATAATTGCGCAACTTGTGTTGACATAAATTGCCGATGGTTTGTTTGATTTTGCTATGGCAAATAGAGTGTTAATGTGTTTTATTATAAAAAAGGAGTTTTGCTATGAAAAAGAAAAATTTATTTTTAGTTATTGTGCCACTTTTACTCTTTGGTTGCCAGAGTGCGCCTCCATTGGGCACTCCGGGCACGGGCGACGGGTCTAATTATACGCCAGTCATTGATGGAGCTAAGAACGAGTCCTACTATAAAAATTTGCGAGAGTGTCGCAAGTTAGCCTATGAAGTGCAAAGACAGCAAGAAACAGGCGCTGCTAAAGATGCCTTAATCGGTGCCTTAATCGGTGCTGCAATTGGTGCGAGTGAAGATAAAGAGGCAGCGGCAGGTGGCGCTTTAGCAGGAGGCATTATAGGTGGTTCTGCGCAAATGCAAGAAGCTAGAAATAGCGGCAAGGAAATAGTGCGTAATTGTATGCGGGGTCGTGGCTATAATGTCTTACTTTAAATAGCAGTATAGTTTGCTTGTAAGGTTACTTAGGAATCAGGTTTAAGCGCCAATAGTAAATCCATTTGGGGCCATAGCTCAGCTGGGAGAGCGCTTGCCTTGCACGCAAGAGGTCGGGAGTTCGATCCTCCCTGGCTCCACCAAATTTTTTTTACGGCATTAGGTTTTTAGTTGCCCAGTCAATTCCGCAAATATGCCTTGTAAAATAATAATAAGTTTTTATTTTTTGAAAACTTAAATAAAATTACCAAAACGATTTTTGTGATTTTAATTAAGTTTTTATATCTCATCTTATGATGCGATGCTCTTTAACAATTTAATACATGAAGTAAAGTTTGTAAATATACAATATAACAACGCGATAACTGCTGTGATGGCAGTTATCATTGGTGTATTGCATTGACACAACAATTTCAAAAAATATGGATTCTCATCGGCAGAGTAAAATCTGCCAATGAAATAAAGAATTCACCGATTGTGATTTATCACAATTTGTGACTTCAAGGTGAAATACTAACCATAAAACACCAAGTTTGAGTGTTTTCAAATTTTGTTAAGTTTCAAGATATTTTTTGAGCGATTGAGGGAGTTTAGTTAATCTAAACGACCGATTGAACCTAAAAAATAACCAGAAAAGCGAAATTTGTTGATACATTTGTGATGTGGATTTTGTTCATTTTCAAGGCATTTTTTGAGCGAGCGTAGGAGTTTAGTTAATCTAAATGACAAGTGAGCGAGAAAAATAACACAGAAAATGGGCAAAAGCTGCAATCACAAACAGATAATTTGGGGTTATATGGTCAAGTGAATAAGTGCATACGACGGATGCCTTGGCATTAGAAGGCGATGAAGGACGCGACAATCTGCGATAAGCTTCGGTTAGCTGATAATAAGCATTATTAGCCGGAGATCTCCGAATGGGAAAACCCAGCCATCATCAGATGGTTATCCTTAACTGAATACATAGGTTAAGGAGGCAAACCTAGGGAACTGAAACATCTAAGTACCTAGAGGAAAAGAAATCAACCGAGATTCCCTTAGTAGCGGCGAGCGAACGGGGACCAGCCCTTAAGCCTATTTTAAATTACTAGAATGTTCTGGAAAGTTCAACGATACAGGGTGATAGTCCCGTATAGGAAAATTTAATTTAGGTGAAATCGAGTAAGGCGGCGCACGTGAAACGCTGTTTGAATATGGGGGGACCACCCTCCAAGGCTAAATACTCTCTAATGACCGATAGTGAACAAGTACCGTGAGGGAAAGGCGAAAAGAACCCCGGGAGGGGAGTGAAATAGAACCTGAAATCGTATGCATACAAGCAGTAGGAGCGGATTTATTCCGTGACTGCGTACCTTTTGTATAATGGGTCAGCGACTTACTTCTCAGTAGCAAGGTTAACCATTAGGGGAGCCGTAGGGAAACCGAGTCTTAAATGGGCGATTAGTTGCTGGGAGTAGACCCGAAACCGGGTGATCTATCCATGGTCAGGGTGAAGGTTAGGTAAAACTAACTGGAGGCCCGAACCCACCTATGTTGAAAAATGGGGGGATGAACTGTGGATAGGGGTGAAAGGCCAAACAAACCCGGAGATAGCTGGTTCTCTCCGAAATCTATTTAGGTAGAGCGTCATGTATTACTTCAGGGGGTAGAGCACTGTTATGGCTAGCGGGTCGTCAAGACTTAGTAAACCATTGCAAACTCCGAATACCTGAAAGTATGAGCATGGCAGACACACTGCGGGTGCTAACGTCCGTAGTGGAAAGGGAAACAACCCAGACCGTCAGCTAAGGTCCCAAAATTGTAGTTAAGTGGGAAACGATGTGAAAAGGCCCAGACAGCCAGGAGGTTGGCTTAGAAGCAGCCATTCCTTTAAAGAGTGCGTAATAGCTCACTGGTCGAGTCGGTTTGCGCGGAAGATTTAACGGGGCTAAAACTACATACCGAAGCTACGGATCACAATTTATTGTGATGGTAGGAGAGCGTTCTGTAAGCCGTTGAAGGTGTCCTGTGAGGGATGCTGGAGGTATCAGAAGTGCGAATGCTGACATGAGTAACGATAAAGGGGGTGAAAAACCCCCTCGCCAGAAGTCCAAGGTTTCCTACGCAACGCTAATCGGCGTAGGGTTAGTCGGCCCCTAAGGCGAGGCAGAAATGCGTAGTCGATGGGAAACAGGTTAATATTCCTGTACTTCATATAACTGCGATGGGAAGACGGAGAAGGTTAGCGCAGCAAGGCGATGGTTGTCCTTGTTTAAGCGTGTAGATTGGCTATTAGGAAAATCCGGTAGCCTTTATTCAAGGCGTGATGACGATCCCTTTCTTAGGATTGGGAGAAGTGCGTGATACCATGCTTCCAGGAAAATCCTCTAAGCTTCAGGTTATATGAAACCGTACCCCAAACCGACACAGGTGGACGAGATGAGAATTCTAAGGCGCTTGAGAGAACTCGGGTGAAGGAACTAGGCAAAATGACACCGTAACTTCGGGAGAAGGTGTGCTCTTGCCGGTGATTTTACTTGCTAAATGAGCTGGTAAGAGTTGAAGATACCAGGTGGCTCCGACTGTTTATTAAAAACACAGCACTCTGCAAACACGTAAGTGGACGTATAGGGTGTGACGCCTGCCCGGTGCTTGAAGGTTAATTGATGAGGTTAGGATTTATCCGAAGCTTTTGATCGAAGCCCAAGTAAACGGCGGCCGTAACTATAACGGTCCTAAGGTAGCGAAATTCCTTGTCGGGTAAGTTCCGACCTGCACGAATGGCGTAACGAGGGCCACACTGTCTCCACCCGAGACTCAGTGAAATTGAAATTGCTGTTAAGATGCAGTATACCCGCGGCCAGACGGAAAGACCCCGTGCACCTTTACTACAGCTTTGCATTGAACTCTGATCCTACCTGTGTAGGATAGGTGGGAGGCTTTGAAACCCTGACGCTAGTTGGGGTGGAGCCACCCTTGAAATACCACCCTGGTATGGTTGGGGTTCTAACCTTGGTCCATTATCTGGATTGGGGACAATGCATGGTGGGTAGTTTGACTGGGGCGGTCTCCTCCTAAAGAGTAACGGAGGAGCGCAAAGGTACCCTCAGCACGGTCGGACATCGTGCAATGAGCGCAAAGGTAAAAGGGTGCTTGACTGCGAGACTGACACGTCGAGCAGGTAGGAAACTAGGTCTTAGTGATCCGGTGGTTCTGAGTGGAAGGACCATCGCTCAACGGATAAAAGGTACGCCGGGGATAACAGGCTGATACCGCCCAAGAGTTCACATCGACGGCGGTGTTTGGCACCTCGATGTCGGCTCATCACATCCTGGGGCTGAAGCAGGTCCCAAGGGTATGGCTGTTCGCCATTTAAAGTGGTACGCGAGCTGGGTTTAGAACGTCGTGAGACAGTTCGGTCCCTATCTACCGTGGGCGTTGGAGACTTGAGGGAAGCTGTTCTTAGTACGAGAGGACCGGAATGGACACACCTCTGGTGTTTCGGTTGTGACGCCAGTCGCATTGCCGAGTAGCTATGTGTGGAAAGGATAACCGCTGAAAGCATCTAAGCGGGAAGCCCCTCCCAAGATTAGGTCTCCCTGGATATTTAATATCCCTAAAGATCCCTCGAAGACTACGAGGTTGATAGGCAGGGTGTGGAAGTGTAGTGATACATGAAGCTAACCTGTACTAATTGATCGTGAGGCTTGACCATATAACACCCAAATTATTTGAATATTTATTTATTCGGATTCATATTTTTGTGTTGATGTGTCATGCAATACACTGAGTAAGTGTGCAAACTTTATCAAATGTATTAATTGTTATATCTTCTGGTTAGCAATAATCAAGATATAAAAACTTTTAAATTCGTCTCTGACTTTAATAATAAGTTACAGATTTGGTTATTTTTGGAATTTTGCAAGGCAGATTTTCAAAATGCGAAGGAACATAGTGCAAATTATGTGACTGAACATTTTTAAAATCCAACGCCGTAAAAATCGAAAATAAGCGAATGAGACACCAAGTTTGCTTAGTGACAATAGCGAGTGTGAAGCAGGATTTGCGCATCGCAATTATTGAGCCAAACAATCCAAACCCCAAAATAGCCAAGGATTTTCACAGCCGCGTTAGTGCAATCAC
>VSKZ01000052.1 GCA_008364125.1 Candidatus Thioglobus sp.
AGTTAAGACTGGAAAGTTAATTTTTGATGATGATATTGCAGTGGTTGCTGATAAAGTAGGCTTTAAAATTTTAGATTTAAAACCCGCAGATGTTTTAGCGCTAAAAACAATGAGCCGCCATCACAATGATCCATTTGATAGAATGTTAATATCGCAAAGCATCAATCACGGATTGCCGATATTGACTTATGATGAAAAATTTAAACTATATGATTGTAAATTAATCGAGGTATAAAATGATAAAAATAGCAGTAACAGGCGCATCAGGGCGTATGGGGCAAAGCATTATTGCCGCCGCCGAGCAAAATAAAAATGTTGAAGTAGAGGCGATTTTAAATCAGGGGGACGACCTGAAAAGCATACTAAATCAGTTTGATGTGTTGATTGATTTCACCCGCCCAGAAGCAACACTTGAATATTTGCACATTTGTCAGCAAGCTGGCAAGGCTATGGTAATTGGCACAACAGGTTTTGCTGCTGATGATTTGCAAACTATTAGTGCAGCAGCAAAAAATATCCCCATCGTATTTGCGCCGAATATGAGCGTTGGAGTTAATCTTTCGCTGAAATTATTGGATATGGCAGCAGGTGTGATTGGCAATGAGGCGGATATTGAAATTGTGGAAACTCATCACCGCCACAAAGTTGATGCGCCTTCTGGCACGGCTTTGAAAATGGGCGAAGTGGTGGCAAATGCACTGGGCAGAGATTTGTCAAAATGTGCGGTTTATGGCAGAGAGGGCATCGAAAAACCCAGAAGCCAAGAAACAATTGGCTTTTCTACAATTCGTGGCGGCGATGTAGTTGGCGAGCATACTGCATACTTTTTTATGGATGGCGAGCGCATAGAAATCACCCACAAAGCCTCATCCAGACTAACTTTTGCCAATGGCGCATTGCGTGCTAGCGCTTGGTTGCAAGGAAAATCTAACGGGCTGTATTCAATGCAAGATGTTTTGGAGCTGGGATAATGTTATATGCTATTTTTGCCAAAGATGTGGAAAATTCACTGCCGCAGCGGATGTCAGCGCGACCAGCGCATATTGAGCGTTTAAATGTTTTAAAAGATGAGGGGCGTTTGATTTTGGCAGGTCCGCATCCTGCTATTGATAGCAATGAGCCAGGAGCTGCTGGTTGGAGCGGATCGCTGGTGGTGGCTGAATTTGATTGCTTAGAAGACGCGCAAACTTGGGCAAATTTAGACCCATATTTAGCCTCTGGCGCTTATGCAAGTGTTAAAGTTAAGCCATTTAAAAAGGTGCTACCATGAGTTTAATTTTCAGGCCATTATTTGAAAAGCAAAGCTCAACCTACACCTATCTGCTGGCTGATGCAAAAACCAAAGAGGCTGTTATTATTGATGCTGTTGACCAAACTCAGCAGCGTGATATTGGGCTGATTGAGGAGTTGGGTTTGCAACTAAAATATATCATTGAAACCCACATCCACGCCGACCATATCACCAGTTCCTGTCCGCTTAAACAAAAATTTACGAGTGCCAAAATTGTGCTTGGTGAAAATAATTCGGTTGCTTGCGCTGATATTTTGATTAAAGATGGTGAGAGTTTGAGCTTTGGATCTTATAAAATCAATGCCATAGCAACCCCTGGGCATACCAACGGCTGTATGTCATTTGTGATTGGCGACAAGGTTTTCAGCGGTGATTCATTGCTGATTAGAAGTTGTGGGCGATGCGATTTTCAAGATGGATCGGCAGCAAAATTATTTGATTCAATTCAGCGTTTATTCGCCTTGCCAGAAGCAACCAAAGTATATCCAGCACACGATTACGGTGGCAGAACTCTGAGCAGCATTTGGGAAGAAAAAGCCTTTAACCAGATGATTGGCGGCGGAGTTGACAAGGCAGAATTTGTGCGCCGAGTGGAGGCAATGGAATTGTCATTGCCGGCAAAAATTCATGTCGCTGTGCCTGCTAATCAAGTGTGCGGCTCAAAAATTGTTGCCCACGATAAATGAGAAAATGGTTAACGGCTATTCATTAGACCCACATCCACGGGCAAATTTTGCCAAAGAAATGTTTGCAGTGGTGCGCATTCCACGAGTAAAACGCGATAGAGTGCCAGCAGCGAGCGTCCAAATAGTTGCAGATTTACCAGCAGCAAAAGCGCAATCCGATCCAAAAAATCACCGCTATCCTGCAAAAGTTGTAGGGCCGGCGCGCTCGTCTGAGGGCACAATGCTGTATTATTTGCTGGAAATTTACAACGAAAAATAAAGCTTGTATTTGGCAAAAAAAGCGTTTAGCACGCGGTTACAACTTTCAATGGGCTTGGTATTCAGGCTGGGTTGCTGGGCAATATGTTTAGATAATTTTGCAAGCTTGGTCAAAGTTCAGGCGCGGCGAGCGGGGGAAAATTTTGCTCTCATCGCCATAGCCGATGGCGCAAATAAAAATAGATTTGGTTTTGCCATCAGGGAAAAAATCAGCATCCAAAGTGTCAGCATTAAAACCGCCCATCGGCCCGCAATCTAAGCCAATTGAGCGAGCTGCCAGCATAAAATATGCGCCTTGCAAAGTGGCATTCATTAAGCCAGCAACTTTGATTTTATCGCTTTTGCCAACATACCAACTTTTGGCATCAGCGTGCGGAAAAAGGTAATCCAGTTTTTCGTAAAATTCGGTGTCATAAGCGATGATTGCAACTGTTGGAGCGCTCATTGCTTTTTCCACATTGCCATCATCGAGGTGCGGTTTGAGCTTGGATTTACCAGCATCAGATTGCACAAAAGTAATGCGTGCCGGACAGGTATTGGCAGCTGTTGGTGCAAATTTCATCAGCTCATAAATTTGCTGAATTTGCTCATTTGAAACAGTTTTATCCAGCCAGCCATTTTGACTTCTTGCCTTTGTAAAAATGGTTTGTAGTGCTTTTTCATCTAACATAAAATCTCCTAATATTTTTAAAATCAAGTGTTGAACTTATGGGTTAAATTTTGCCGTTCTTATTTTTTTATACAATATACCAACTATTGTTTTGGGTAATATTCTAATAGTAAATCGCACACTAATATTTCTAATTAATTCAAAAAAAGAGATAAAACCCAGTTGAAAAATATTGATTTGGGTTCGGCAATCTTTGATCGCATAATGCCAACCTCTGCGCCTATTGAGATGATTTATTGTCCGCATATTCACCAAAGGTTCTTGGATGTTATAAAATTGCGCACCGTTGATAGCAGCTTTAATATAGATAAGATAATCTTCAAAAAACACGGTGTTCGGATAGCCGCCTGAATCTAAGATAACAGATTTTTTATACATCACGGTAGGGTGATTCATCGGGCATCTTTTTTTAGCAAACCGGATGATATTTTGATGCTGCTCTGGTAGTTTTCGATAAGCGTGTATTGCCTTTTCATCACTATAAAACTCACCAACCCAGCCGCCGACAATGTCAACAGATTGGCTATCAAATATGTCTAATTGTTTGGCAAATCTATTTTTTAACGAAATATCATCGGCATCCATTTTAGCGACTAATTCATAGCGGCATTGTTTTAACCCTGCATTTAAAGCGCTGCCTGTGCCAACATAGTTTTCAATGACAACAATATTTAAAAGATTGCCCAGCTTAGTTTTCCAGTTATCCGCAGATTTATACAATTCTGAGGTGAGTGGGCCGTCCAACACCAAAACAATTTCATTGGGTTTGATGGTCTGTTCATCCCAAATAGAGCGCATAGCTCGGTCAAAATAATCAGCTATCTCGTGCTGGTATATTGATATTAATACTGAAAATTCCCTACTCATATCATCTATTGATAATTCCTTGCTATTTGATGCACGATATTTTCCCAAAGAAAACCTTCGGCAATTTTAATGGCTTTTTGGGCGGAATGATTAAATAATTGCTCATCCATAGCGGATAATTTTTTAATAGCGTTAATCAATTCATTTTCTATGGATTTTTCAGCAAGCAATGTTATTACATCATCAGTGAGATATTCTTTAATTTGCACTCCTTCTGCCATAATAACAGGCGTGCCAGCAGATAGAGACTCTAATGCAACCATACTAAATGCTTCATATTTAGATGGAATAATCACCGCAATACTCTCGCTATAAAGTTTGTTAAGGGCTAAACAATCAATGTTATTATGATAAATAAGATTATCTTTGGTGATTAAATTGGTTTTGTCGGTTACAAAAATAAAATTATAGTTTGGAAATAATGGGGCAATTTTTTCAATCAGCCAAGCTCTTTTATTATCATTGTAACGACCTACAAATAAAAAATGGAGGCGCTTATTTTTTGGCATTATATTGGTGCTAACTGCTTTAATACTATTGGGTATCAAAGCGATTTTATTTATAGGATATATTGCTGAGAAATATTTTTTTTCTATCGTTGATAAAACAATAATTGTATCCATTTTTTTGAGCATACGCTTGGTTAACACCTGAAAAAAGAGCCAAGCAAGGAAGGTGTTTTTGTGTTGAGAAAATGGGTGCATATGCGGAGTCCAAATCCATTTTACATTGTTTTGTTTTTTAGAAAAAACTGCCAAAAGCACGACAAAAATCACGCTAAAACCATGGAAATGGACACGACCATTATGCGCCAAAAGCCTCTTAAAATCAGCAACCATAGGTATTTTTTTAAAAATAGTTGATGTTCGGATAGGATACAAATGGCTAATAGAAACTTGCGCATATTTTTCTAACGCTAACGACAATTGTCTAACATGACTTTCAATGCCGCCTATGTTGGCTATATTGCTATTAGTTACCATCAAAACGGCTGTTTTTTTATTTATTGCCATTTTTTAGATACTCAAATGTTTAAAACGCTCGATGTTAATAATCAGCCAATGGCGCACTAATAATGCTGGAAAAACCAGCCAATATCGTGGTGATTTTAATAAACACAACATACTAAATTTAACATAACCACGAATAAACATAACCGATAAAATGTGGATAAAACGCTTACTGTCTGGCTGTGAATTGATTATTTGTTTTAGATAAGTTTGATGTTTATTGAAGAAATAACGGCCAACAGTTTCGTTATAAGCATACATATCCATCCGCTTGCTATCACTCAGAGAATGCCCATAATTATGGCGATACTTCAATAAAACTTGATTGATATTAGCAAAATTTCCACGATTAAAACATTGCGCCAATAGCCAATAATCTTCGCAAGGTGTATCTTCATAAGAATATTGCTCAAATAGCGATTTTCGCAGCATAAGTGATGAATGAGTAAATGGGGTATGGACGCATAAAGTAGCGGCAATTTCCTTGATAGTATTGGCGTTAATGAGGCGACCGGTGGTGTTACTGGCGTTATCAATAGTTGAACAATTACATCCTAATACATCAATTTGAGGGTTTTTTTCCAAAAATTCTACTTGCACCATCAGTCGCTCTTTAAGTGAAATATCATCAGCATCCATTCTGGCAATATACTGACCTTTACTGCGTTTAATACCGTTATTGAGAGCAACAGCAATGCCTTTGTTTTTTTGTGATAAAACGCAAATTCGCTTATCTTGCTCGGCATATTTTGCAATAATAGCTCCGCTATCATCAGTTGAGCCATCGTTAATTATAATTAATTCAAAATTTTTATAACTTTGATTTGTAATTGATTCAATTGATTCAACAAGAAAAGCCCCTGCATTGTAGGCAGGCATCACAACCGAGATAAGCGGCTCTTTAATCATTTAAAATAAACTGATTGAAGTCAATGCTATTGGTGGCTATTTTTTTATGATTTTTAAGAATGTAAAAATAGGTTTTTAAAAAAGTTTTGAATTTAAGCCAGCGATGTTTTGTGCGCCTTGGATGCACAAGTTCAACCAACATAACGCCCACTTGGGCATGGCAATAACAAAGCAAATTAAGCGGCGATTGCACAAAAATCATTTGCCGCCATAGGACGAATTGATATAAAGTTCTCATTTTAAGGGCTTGAACATTGGTGTTATTATCATCATCACTCTCAAAATGCATAAGTTTAAAACTTGGTAAATAAACCAAACTTCCATGACCATAAAATTGATAAATCTGATAACTCAGCATCGCATCTTCATAATCAGAGTGGCGAATAAAATGGTGATTAAAGCGAAACCCTTGCTTAAAAACCTCATTCCTACAAACCATATTGCCACCAAACAGCCACTGCGCATTTTGCATTTCACTGTCTAACCAACTATTGTTGTTAATTCCAGCACAGTTGATATTAAAATTATTGCCATTGAGAAAAAAAAATTTATGCAAAAACCGCACCACTTTTGAATCATAGTAGCCAGCCTTATTACTTAATAATAATCCATCAATACCCATTACTTTGGGGTTGTCGTTAAAATGATTTAGGGCAATATCAATATAATTTTTTTCCACCAAAGCAGTGTCATCATCAATAAAAAAAAGAAAATCGCCACTGGCTTTTTCAATGCCAACATTTCTAGCCTGAGCACCTGATTCAATCGGATGAAAATAAAGGCTGATGTTTAAGTTACTAAAAGCAGATATGGTAGTTTTAGTATTATTTATATCACCTTGTTCAACAATAATAATCTCATCAAACAATCGATTTAATTGCACAATAGAATCCAAACAACGCTTTATATCTTTGGGGCGATTAAGAGTGGGGATAATAAGGCTAGTTCTCATAATATAAAGAATATAAAGGGAACGCTACCCTTTTTTTGACCTACCAATACCTTTAAA
>VSKZ01000053.1 GCA_008364125.1 Candidatus Thioglobus sp.
TGACTGAGTATTGACAAAATCCAACGCCGCAGAAAGGAAAAAGACGCCGCAAATTAGACTTCTTTGAGTTCGGCGATGGTTTTGCAATCTATACACTCATCAGCCGTAGGACGAGCCTCCAAACGCATAAGCGAGATTTCAGCACCGCAAGTTTTACAAAAACCATATTCGCCAATTTCAATTAAATGCAGGGTTTTGTCGATTTTGCTGATGAGCTTTCTTTCGCGGTCGCGAGTGCGTAATTCAAGGGTAAATTCTTCTTCAAGTGTGGCTCTATCATTGATGTCTGCTACTTTTGAGGAATCTTCTTGGATGTGGCTGATAGTTGTTTCCGCATCGTTAATTAGCTGCTTTTTCCAAGCATTGAGCTTGGTTTTAAAATGCTCAGACTGCTTGTCGTTCATAAATTCTTCACCCTTTTTAGGCTCATAGTTGGGAATATCTTGGAAAATTGGTTCTGACATAGTATGCTACTTTAATTTAAAAAAAAATATCTTTTTACCGAAACTGCCTTAAAATAGCAATTTATTTTTACACATTTTTATTATTATAAATCTTTTATGGCACTAAAAGCACTAATTTTTGATGTTGATGGAACATTAGCAAACACCGAACGAGACGGGCATCTGCTGGCTTTTAACCTTGCTTTTAAAGAGTTAAATTTAGATTGGCATTGGAATAATGAACTTTATCATAAATTGCTGGATATTGCTGGCGGTAAATTGCGCATTAAACATTATATAAAAAATTACCATTCCGATTTTGAGTGCGATAATATTGATATTTTTGCAAAAAATACTCACGCCTTGAAAACCAAAATTTATGTTGATTTAGTCGGCGCTGGCAAGATTCCTTTGCGCACTGGTGTGGCTCGTTTGCTGGATGAAGCGCGCACTGCTGGGCTGCGACTGGCAATTGCCACCACTACCACCGAGGCGAATGTTACGGCGCTGATTGCCAATACATTGGGACGCGATGCGCTGGATTGGTTTGAGGTTATTGGTGCTGGAGATTGTGTGGCAAAATTGAAGCCAGCAGGTGATATTTACACTTATGTTTTGCAAAAAATGCAGTTAAATTCGTTTGAATGTTTGGCGTTTGAAGATTCAAATAATGGCATTAAATCTGCCACAGAAGCTGGGATAAAATGCGTTATTAGTGTTAATGAATATACCAATTCTCATAATTTTGACGGCGCTATAGTGGTGCTGAATAATTTGGGCGAACCGAACCAGCCTTTTACTTTAATAGCAGGTGCTGATTGTCAGCCGAATTATGTGAATGTTGATTATTTAAAGAGGCTATATGCAAAATATTGTTAAGCGCATCAGGCGTGATATTGTGAGCGAAGTTGTGCCTACAACTCGGCTGGATTTTGCCGAACAAATTAGCACTCGTCTAAATAATCAAATTTATCTAAAACGCGAAGATTTAACTGCGGTGCATTCGTTTAAATTGCGCGGCGCTTATCATAAAATTCGCAGCCTAAATTCAGCGCAACTCGCCAAAGGCGTGATTACTTGTTCGGCGGGAAATCATGCCCAAGGCGTGGCATTTTCTGCCAAAAAATTGGGTATTAGTGCCACTATTGTGATGCCTAAAATCACTCCAAAAATTAAAACAGATGCGGTGAAATCGATGGGCGGAAAGGTTGAGTTGTTTGGCAATAATTATGACGAAGCTTATGAATTTGCACAAAATATTGCCAAAGAAAGCGGACAATCTTTTATCCATGCGTTTGATGATATTGATATTATCGCTGGGCAAGCTACGATTGCTTATGAGTTGTTGGAGCAATTAGATGATATTGATTATATTTTTGTTCCAGTCGGCGGCGGCGGCTTAATTAGCGGCATTGCCAGCGTGATTAAAACCGAGCGACCGCAGATTAAAATTGTCGGCGTTGAACCAGTTGATTCTGCTGCTATGACGCGTTCTATCGCCAAAAATAGCCATATTGTTTTAGACGAGGTAGGCACTTTTGCCGAAGGCGTTGCGGTTAAAAAAATTGGCGTTGAAAATTTGCGCCTCGCAAAAAGCTTGGTGGATGAGACAATTTTGGTCAGCAATGATGAAATGTGTGCGGCAATTAAAGATATTTATTACCAAAATCGCAATATTGTCGAACCTTCGGGGGCGCTTGCTTTGGCTGGTGCAAAGCGTTATTTGCAAGAAAAACAATTAAAATCACAAAATATAATTTGCATTGTCAGTGGCGCTAATATGAATTTTGATCGGCTAAGATATGTTGCAGAACGGGCAGATTTGGGCGAGCAAAACGAGGCTATTTTTGCAGTTACGATTGACGAAAAACTGGGCAGTTTTCTAAATTTTTGCCAAATGTTGGATAATCAAGCAATCACCGAATTTAACTATCGTTATGCCCACAATCAACAGGCGCATATTTTTGTTGGTGTTGAGCTAACCGAGGGGCTGAGCGAAAAACAAGCGTTATTAAGCAGATTGAAAAAATCATACAATGTGCTGGATATGAGCGATAATTCAATTGCCAAAGGGCATATTCGCTATATGGTTGGCGGCAGGGCTGATGTTGCTGATGAGGTTTTGTATCGTTTTGAATTTCCTGAACAACCCGGTGCTTTATTGAATTTTTTGCAGAAAATTGGCAATAAATGGAATATATCGCTGTTTCATTATCGCAATCATGGCGCTGATTTTGGGCGAGTGTTGATTGGATTGCAAGCAAAAAACACCGATAAATTGGAACAAAGTTTTGATGAGCTGGGATATTTTTATCAAAATGAAACACAGAATAGCGCTTATCAATATTTCCTTTAACCCGTTTTCTTTGCAAGATTTGCCCAGCGTTTTGGCGATTGAGTGCCTGAGTTATCCGCATCCTTGGTCTGAGCAGCAGTTTATTGACAGCCTAAATAACCCACAAATAATGGCAGATTTAATTCTGCTTGACGGCAAAATAATTGGTTATGCGCTGAGCCTTCGCGCGCCTGATTTTGCTGATTTGCTAAACATTTGTATTCACCCTAAAAAGCAGCGCCGAGGGCTGGGAGAGGCTTTGTTTAATCGTGTTTTGCAACAGTTGCAAAGCATTAAAATTACCACAATTTTTCTGGAAGTTCGTAGCTCTAATCAAAGCGCTTTTTTGTTTTATCAGCAACTGGGTTTTGAAATTATAGATACGCGAAAAGCCTATTATTCAAATGGCGAAGATGCTAAAATAATGCGTTTTCAATCAGCAATAAAAAAATGACCAGCAAGCACATTCATCTGCCAGCAGCTGGCAGCAAAATTACCTTCAAAAATGGCGTTATTCAAGTGCCAGACCAGCCGATTATTTATACGGCGAATATTTGCCGCAAGAAACTATCGATGCGATAAGTGAGTTTTCTAAATTTTTTCCAAATGTTGGACAAGTAAGCAATCACCGAATTTAACTATCGTTATGCCCACAATCAACAGGCGCTGATTTTGGGCGAGTGTTGATTGGATTGCAAGCAAAAAACACCGATAAATTGGAACAAAGTTTTGATGAGCTGGGATATTTTTATCAAAATGAAACACAGAATAGCTTATCAATATTTCCTTTAACCCGTTTTCTTTGCAAGATTTGCCCAGCGTTTTGGCGATTGAGCGCCTGAGCTATCCGTATCCTTGGTCTGAGCAGCAGTTTATTGACAGCCTAAACAACCCCACAAATAATGACAGATTTAATCCCTTGACGGCAAAATAGTTGGTTATGCGCTGAGCCTTCGCGCGCCTGATTTTGCTGATTTGCTAAACATTTGTATTCACCCTAAAAAAGCAGCACCGTACCTTTAAGTCTCGTGCGTAAGATGATATGAAATTAAAGTTATAAATATTTGGGTATATATGAGTTAATAGCTTTAAGTCTCGTGCGTAAGAATATGATGTGAAATTAAAGTTATTAACATCATGGTATATACATCATGATTATATACAGATGATTATAAAATAAAAGGAGAAAGATAATGTCAACACCACAAACAATAAAGGTAGCAAGAGTATCCGATGGGGAGTTAGTTGTAATTTACGAGAAATACTTCGACCCAGCATTCTATACTAAATTGGAGGATATTCAAGACCCAGCCTCAGAAGTAGCAGCACCTGCCACATCAGAAAAATCAGAAGCAGGCCGGGATAGGCCTTGTTTAATCGTGTTTTGCAATTGCAAAGCATTAAAATTACTACAATTTTTCTGGAAGTTCGTAGTTCTAATCAAAGCGCTTTTTTGTTTTATCAGCAACTGGGTTTTGAAATTATAGATATGCGAAAAGCCTATTATTCAAATGGCGAAGATGCTAAAATAATGCGTTTTCAATCAGCAATAAAAAAATGACCAGCAAGCACATTCATCTGCCAGCAGCTGGCAGCAAAATTACCTTCAAAAATGGCGTTATTCAAGTGCCAGACCAGCCGATTATCGCTTATATAGAGGGCGATGGCATCGGCACCGATGTATCGCCAGTGATGAAAAAAGTCATTGATGCGGCTGTCAAAAAAGCTTACGATGGCAAAAAATCAATCCAATGGATGGAGGTTTATGCCGGCGAAAAAGCCAATGATTTATACGGCGAATATTTGCCGCAAGAAACTATCGATGCGATAAGTGAGTTTTCTGTTGCCATCAAAGGTCCGCTGACCACTCCGATAGGTGGCGGAATGCGCTCGCTAAATGTTGCCATTCGCCAACAATTAGACCTATTTATTTGTCAGCGTCCAGTGCAATATTTCACTGGAACTCCAACGCCAGTAAAAGCTCCAGAAAAAGTTGATATGGTGATTTTTAGAGAAAACTCCGAAGATATTTACGCCGGCATCGAATATCAACAAGGCACAGATGAGGTCAAAAAAGTTATTGATTTTTTGCAAAATGAGATGGGCGTGAGCAAAATTCGCTTTCCAGAAACCTCAGGAATCGGCATCAAACCAGTATCAATTGAAGGCACGCAACGCTTGGTCAGAGCCGCTATTCAATACGCAATTGACAATAACAAAGACTCGATTACTTTAGTGCATAAAGGCAATATTATGAAATTCACCGAAGGCGGTTTTAGAGATTGGGGCTATCAATTAGCGCAACAAGAATTTGGCGCAAAACCCATTGACGGCGGGATATGGTGCGAATTTGCTAACCCTAATACTGGTTTGATGATTACGATTAAAGATGTAATTGCCGATGCGTTTTTACAACAAATTTTGCTGCGCCCCGAAGAATATTCGGTGATTGCCACTCTCAACCTAAATGGTGATTATATTTCTGATGCTTTGGCAGCGCAAGTTGGCGGCATCGGCATTGCTCCTGGTGCAAATTTATCTGGAAATATAGCAGTATTCGAGGCCACACACGGCACAGCACCTAAATATGCAGGGCAAAATAAAGTCAATCCGGGCTCAATTATTCTTTCGGCAGAAATGATGTTGCGCCATTTGGGCTGGACTCTGGCAGCGGATATGGTGCTTGCGGCAATGTCAAATGTTATTAAAAATAAGACGGTAACTTACGATTTAGAAAGGCTTATGCAAGGTGCAAAACTGCTGTCTTGCTCTGAGTTTGGCGATGCAATGATTGATTCTTTGGCGTAATAATCAGCAGTAAACCTTGGTAGCACAGCGTTTTTTAAATTTATATTAGAATATAATTGATTTCTAATATAGTTTAAGGGTATAATGCTCGTTTGTTGAGAAAATAATCAACAAAAAAATGCGTCAATTGTGGCGCTTAATTATTTTAATCTTAGGAGAAAAAAATGAAAAAAATTATCGCAATCGCTACTATTTTGGTAGCAACGACAGTATCAGCTGGTTTTTTTGGTAACAACGGCAGCAGCCCTTTCGGCGGTTCTAACTGGGGACCGTTCAACGGCGGCAACAACTTGGGCCCATTCAACGGCGGCTCAAACGCTGGTCCTTTCAACAGCGGCTCAAACTGGGGACCGTTCAACGGCGGCTCAAACGCTGGTCCTTTCAACGGCGGCTCAAACTGGGGACCGTTCAAAGGCGGCAACAACTGGCTGAATGACACTGATTTTGGTATGAATTTTGATACTAAAAACAAAAGTGACAACAGCGCTTCTGGTTTTGCTGATGGCAACGCCAAAGGCTATGCAGACGCTAACGCCAAAGGTCAAGCAGACGCTTACGCCAAAGGTCAAGCAGACGCTTTTGCCAAGGCACAAGCCGAGGCTTACTCTAAAGGCTATGCAGACGCAATTGCTAAAGGTAAATACTCACCAAGAGACTCTGAGTAATTATCAACATTGTTAGCTGGGTCAAACCAGCAGCATAAAAAAGGCCACCTTTCGGGGTGGTTTTTTATTGCCTGTTATAAAAATGGAATAAAGCGCCCAGTTTTACTTTTGTAAGATGAATATTCTTTGAAATTTTGCGCCAGTAGTTTTTCTTCCAAATTGGATTTAAGTGCCAAATCAAGCAGCAATACTATCATTACTAATTGTGCGATTTGATG
>VSKZ01000054.1 GCA_008364125.1 Candidatus Thioglobus sp.
CAGTTAAGGTTTTAGACCAAGTATTAAAAAAAGAAGTTACTATTAAGTCCACATTTGAAGAAATACGAAACAAACATAACATTGTTGCCCAAACATTAAATAAAGACGAATAGCGCTATACATGAATCATTATTCAATAATCGTCATCGGCGGCGGACATGCTGGCACAGAAGCGGCGCTCGCTTCGGCGCGGATGGGGGTGAAAACACTGCTGATTACTCACAATATTGAAACGCTGGGGCAGATGAGTTGTAATCCGGCGATTGGTGGGATTGGCAAGGGACATTTGGTTAAAGAGATTGATGCGATGGGCGGGGTGATGGCGGCGGCGATTGACAAATCTGGTATTCAATTTCGCACTCTCAATGCCTCTAAAGGCCCAGCAGTGCGGGCAACTCGTGCGCAAGCGGACCGAGTTTTGTATAAAGCTGCCATTCGTTATGCCTTGGAAAATCAGCAAAATCTGTCTTTATTTCAGCAGGCAGTTGGCGATTTAATCATTAAAAACGATGTCATTAAAGGGGTTAAAACTGAGATGGGGCTTGAGTTTTTGGCAGACAAAGTCATCCTTACCACTGGCACTTTTTTGGGTGGAATTATCCATATTGGGCAAAGCAATTTTCAGGGCGGACGGGCAGGAGATGCGCCGTCTAATGCCTTATCTGCAACATTACGCGGCTACGATTTGGGCGTTGGGCGGCTCAAAACTGGCACACCTCCAAGGCTTGATGGCAGGACTATCAACTTTGAGATTTTGCAAAAACAGCATGGTGATACGCCGCTGCCGACTTTTTCTTTTATGGGTAAATCAGCCGAACACCCTCGGCAAATCCCGTGCTATATCACTCATACCAATCAAAAATCCCACGACTTCATTCGTGCTGGGCTGGACAAATCACCAATGTATAGCGGAAATATTGAAGGCATCGGCCCGCGGTATTGCCCGTCAATTGAGGACAAAGTGGTGCGTTTTGCCGAGCGCGATTCACACCAGATTTTTGTTGAACCGGAGGGGCTTAACACCACCGAAGTTTATCCAAATGGCATCTCAACTTCGTTGCCATATGAGGTGCAGCAGGATTTTGTGCATTCAATCAAAGGCTTTGAAAATGCGCAGATTGTACGTCCGGGCTATGCGATTGAATATGATTTTTTTGACCCACGAGGGCTGCGGCAAACTTTGGAGGTGAAAAAAATATCTGGGCTATATTTTGCTGGGCAAATAAACGGCACAACAGGCTACGAAGAGGCCGCAGCACAAGGATTGTTAGCAGGCGTAAATGCCGCTTGTGCTACGCTCGAAAAAGATGCTTGGCTGCCAAAACGAGATGAAAGTTATATCGGAGTGATGGTTGACGACCTGATTAGCAAAGGCACAAACGAGCCGTATCGGATGTTCACTTCGCGTGCCGAATATCGCCTGTTATTGCGCGAGGATAATGCCGACCAGCGCTTAACGCCTAAGGCTAAGGAGTTAGGGCTGATTGACGATGAGCGCTGGGCGGCTTTTCAGAGCAAATATGCCGCTGCCGAGCTGGAACAAAAGCGCTTAAAAAGCACTTGGATTCAAGCTGATGATGCGCAAGCAGCGGAAGTATTAGGACAAAAACTTAGCCACGAATATTCACTATCGGAGCTGCTAAAACGCCCAAAAATAGATTACCAAATTTTGGCGCAAATTGAGTCAGCCCAGCCATTTTTGAGTGACCGCACTCTAATCGCTGTGGTGGAAAATCAGATTAAATATGACGGCTACATTAAGAGGCAATTGGAAGAGATTGAAAAATATCGCAAGAATGAAAACACCAAATTACCCGATGATTTGGACTATAAAAGCATCAGGGCCTTGTCAAATGAAGTGATACAAAAACTCAGCGAGCAGCGCCCAGAAACCATTGGTTTGGCAAGCAGAATTCAGGGCATCACTCCTGCTTCTATCTCTATTTTATTGGTCTATTTAAAAACTTACCGGACAAATGAGCGCTGATATTTTACTTCGATCTGGCGCCAAAAAAATGGGAATTACCCTTAGCGATATGCAAACGCAGCAGCTTTTGGACTATCTTCAATTATTACTTAAATGGAATAAAACCTACAATCTTAGCGCCATTCGCACACTGGACGAGGGCGTGAAAAAACATTTGTTAGACAGTCTATCTATTGTGGAATTTGTTGATGGCTCGCCGCTGCTGGATGTTGGATCTGGCGCTGGATTACCAGGGATTGTGATTAGCATTATGCGTCCAGAAATTGCCGTTAGTGTATTGGATTCAGCGGGTAAAAAATGTCGCTTTATGCAGTTTGCAAAAACTCAGTTGGGACTTAAAAATTTATCGGTGCTAAACGGTCGAGTTGAGGAGCTTCAAAGTGAGCAATGTTTTGCCCAAATTAGTGCGCGGGCGTTTGCTAAAGTGGATAAAATATTAAAGTTAACCAAACATTTATTATGTGATAATGGCAGTTATTTGTTGATGAAAGGCGCAAATATTGAAAAAGAACAACTGCCAGCAGACGCCAAAAAACACCAATTATTTGTGGCAGGTGTTGCGGAAGATAGATTTTTAATCAAAATAGGGAGGCAAAAATGAAGAAAATATTAGCTATAATCGCAGTATTATTGCTCATTATGGCAATTGCTGCCACTTATTTATTAGACACATTTGGCAAACAATATGCCCAAGGTTATGCGCAAAAATTGCTTAAAACGCCAGTCAGAATTGGTCAAATTAACAGCAGTTTTTTCGACAAAAGTCTAAATATTGATTTTATTGAAGTGCAAAATCTGCCTAATTTTAACAATAAAAACATATTATCTTTGGATCATTTTTCTGCAAGAGTAGGCAAATTTGACGATGATTTAATTGTGGTTGATACCTTGATTTTTGACGGAATGTCTTTTTTCTTAGAGCAAAATAATTCTTCAATTAACCTAACTTCGTTATTGAGTAATTTAGAACAAAAAACCACTTCTAACAATAGTAACAGTATAGAAGGAAGCAATCAGCGCATCAAAATCAAGCGCTTTGAAGTGAATAATATTAGCTTAAAAATAGACTCAAAACAGCTGAAAACTACAATAAAAGTGCCGAATATTTCTGCCAACAATATTGGCGGCAAATCTGGCGCTAAGTTAAATGATATGGGCAAGAAAATTGCCAAGGAAGTTTTGAACTCTTTAAAACGCGCCTTAAAAAAACAAGGCATCAAAGCTGGCAAAAATAAAATTGAGCAAGAATTACGCCGTAAAATCGAGCAAAAACTTGGCATCGGAAACGGCATTGACAGCAAAAAATTGCAAGATAAAGCCAAAAATCTATTTAAGGGACTTGGTTTTTAAAATTCAGCAAAATGAAAATAATCGATTCGCATTGTCATTTGGATAGAGTTGATTTGTCGGCTTTTGGCGGCAGTATTGAGAGTATGCTGGCGCATGCTAAAGAATTGTCGGTGGAGGAGTTTTTGTGTGTCTGCATTGATTTGGAGCATTTTGACGAGGTGCTTTCTTTGGCAAAAAAGCATACACAAATTTACGCTTCTGTTGGCGTGCATCCTTGTGAAACCGAGGGCAAAGACCCGAGCGTTGAAGAATTATTAAGCCTTGCTGATGATTGTAAAATCATTGCCATTGGCGAGACGGGGCTGGATTATTTTCATATAGAAAAAGACAGTGCTGATTGGCAACGGGAGCGGTTTCGGCGGCATATTCGTGCCTCTAATCAATCTGGCAAACCGCTGATTATTCACACTCGCAACGCCCGCTCTGACACCATTGCCATTATGCAGGATGAAAAGGCGCATGCCGGAGTTATGCACTGTTTTTCTGAAGATTGGGACACCGCCAAAGCGGCGCTGGACTTGGGTTTCTACATTTCATTTTCAGGCATTATCACTTTCAAAAGCGCCGATGAGCTGAGAGAAGTTGCCAAAAAAGTGCCATTGGAGCGGATTTTAGTGGAAACTGATGCGCCGTATTTGACCCCTGTGCCTTATCGCGGCAAGCCTAATTCGCCGGCTTACACTTATTACACTGTGGAAAAAATAGCGCAAATTCGCGGTGTGAGTATCGAGGAAATCGCCAATGCAACTACGCAAAATTTCCAAAAACTTTTTATGCTATGAGTGTCAGTTTTAAAACTATTGACGAATTTTCTACTGGACAGCGCCTTGATAATTATTTGCTCAAACACCTAAAAGGCGTGCCGAAATCGCATATTTATCGCATCATCCGCAAGGGTGAAGTGCGAGTCAACAAAGGCAGAAAGAAGGCTGAATACAAATTAATTTCTGGCGATTTGGTGCGCATTCCGCCGATTCGTATTTCTGAGGCAAACACTGCCAAAGCCTCCGATAGTCTAAAAAAACTGCTGACTGATAGTATTTTATACGAAGACAAAGGGCTGTTGATAATCAACAAACCCAGTGGCTTGGCGGTGCATAGCGGCAGCGGTGTTGATGTTGGTGTGATTGAGGCGCTGCGAGAATTGTGCTTATCGCCTGTGGAATTGGTGCATCGCATTGACCGCGCGACTTCTGGAGTTTTGCTGATTGCCAAAAAACGCTCGGTGTTGAAGGATTTGCACCAGCAGTTGGTTGAGCACCAAATAGAAAAACGCTATACCGCTTTGGTGAAAGGTAAATGGGCAAAAAAACGCCATACGATTGATGCGCCTTTGTATCAAAATTCGCGCGCTATGGTGGTGGATGTCAGGGGTAAAAATGCACTCAGCCACTTCCAGCCGCTTAAAAATTTTGACAGCATCGATGCCTCGCTGGTCGAGGTTTTGATTGAAACTGGGCGTATGCACCAAATTCGTGTGCACGGGCAATATGCTGGGCATCCGCTGGCGGGAGATGATAAATATGGCGATAGGGATTTTGACCGAAAAATCTATTCTAAAGGATTAAAAAGGCTATTTTTGCATGCCCATCAACTAACTTTTACCAACCCCACAAGTGCCCAAATTCAAATCGTAAAAGCGCCTCTGCCCAGCGATTTGACGCAGTTTTTGGAAAAATTATGAACGCCTATTTTCGCCTAATGCGCCTCGACAAACCAATCGGCATTTACCTATTATTATGGCCAACGCTGTGGGCATTATTTTTGGCAGCAAACGGTTTGCCGGATATTAAAATCCTATTTATTTTTGTCCTCGGCACAATCCTGATGCGCACTGCTGGCTGCGTGATTAACGATTATGCCGACAGGAAAATTGATAAATTAGTTGAGCGCACCAAAAATCGGGCGATTACCGCTGGCGAAATTTCCCCAAAATCGGCACTGATTTTGTTCTTTGCATTGATGGCAGCAGCTTTGCTACTGGTGTCATTTACTAATCTTGCGACCATTAAGCTGGCGTTTGTCGCTGGTTTTTTAGCAACGATTTATCCTTTTAGCAAACGCTGGACGCATCTGCCACAGCTGATTTTGGGGGCAGCTTTTGCAATGAGCGTGCCGATGGCATTTACTGCCGTGCAAGGATTTGTGCCGCTTGCCGCTTGGTGGATTTTTGCAGCAGCTCTGATTTGGACGATGATTTACGACACGATGTATGCTATGGCAGACCGTGAGGAAGATTTGAAAATCGGAGTAAAATCCAGCGCAATTTTGTTTGCAAAATACGACAAATTTATCATTTTAATATTGCAAATTTGTTTACTGCTGGTATTTTTCAAGATAGATGCAATTTTCCACTTGGGTATTTTTTATCAAGCTTTTGTAGTTTTAAGCGCTGGAATTATGCTTTTTCATCAGAAACTCATCAAAAACAGAGAAAAATCCGCCTGTTTACAAGCCTTTTTGCACAATAATTTTATCGGCATAGTAATTTTTATAGGCATTGTTTTATCTTTTATTGTGCGAGATTTTTTTTAACAACTTAATAACACTCCAAAAACCTAACTATAAAAACCCGTATTCCAACAATAAAATTAAAAAAAATGGATTGGATTTTTTTAGAAGCACTCTTAAATTTTGATGAAGGTTTTGCGGTAGTGTTTTAGCTCGTTAATAGATTCGCGAATATCGGCGAGGGCAAGGTGTGCTGATTCTCCTTCACGAACCAATGCTGCTGATGGTTTCCAGAGTTTGATTAATTCTTTTAAAGTGCTGACATCAATGTGGCGATAGTGGAAAAATTGCTCTAATTTTGGCATACTATTGTATAAAAATCGGCGGTCTTGGCAAATGGTGTTGCCGCACATTGGCGATGCGCCTTTGTCCACCCATTTTGTTAAAAATTGCAAGGTTTGGGCTTCAGCTTCTTTGATGGAAATAGCGCTTTTTTTAACGCGCTCAACCAGCCCAGAGGCGTTGTGGTGCTTGGTATTCCACTCATCCATATTGTTTAAAATTTTGTCGCTATGGTGGATTGCCAATGCCGGACCTTGTTCCAAAATGTTGAGGTCTTTGTCGGTAACAATA
>VSKZ01000055.1 GCA_008364125.1 Candidatus Thioglobus sp.
TGGCAAAATTTTGATTGACGGCCAGAATATCAAACAGCTTGATAAAAATTCGTTGCAGGCGGCAATCGGCGTAGTTCCGCAAGATACGGTGATGTTTAATGAAAGCATTTATTACAATATCGCCTACGGTAAACAAGGCGCAACTCGGGCGCAAGTTGAGGCAGCAGCGCAGGCGGCGTTTATTGATAAATTTATTAAAAGTCTGCCAGAAGGCTTTGATACCATAGTCGGCGAGCGGGGGTTAAAATTGTCAGGTGGCGAAAAACAGCGTATGGCAATTGCCAGAGTATTGCTCAAAAATGCGCCGATTTTGATTTTTGATGAAGCCACATCGGCACTTGATTCTTATGCAGAAAAAATGGTGCAAAAAGCCTTGAATGGGCTGAGCGGTGAGCGCACTATTTTGGTGGTGGCACATCGTCTTTCCACTATTATTGATGCTGATAAAATTGTGGTCTTGGACGATGGTAAAATTATTGAGCAAGGAACTCACGAGCAATTATTGTCCAGCAATGGCAAATATGCACAGCTTTGGAAAATACAGGCTAATAATGATGAAATTTGAACTAAAACATACAAATAATAAGGCGCGCCGTGGGGTTTTGAATTTTGCTCGTGGCAGCGTGCAAACGCCAGCTTTTATGCCGGTTGGAACTTATGGCACAGTCAAAGCTATGACTCCGGAAGAGGTTGCAGATTCGGGTGCGCAGATTATTCTTGGCAACACCTTTCATTTGGCAATTACTCCCGGAATGGAAGTGATTGAGGCGCATGGCGATTTGCATAATTTTATGCATTGGCAAGCGCCGATTTTGACTGATTCTGGTGGCTTTCAGGTTTTTAGTTTGGGGGCTATGAGGAAAATCAGCGAGTCTGGGGTTACTTTTAATTCCCCTAAAAACGGCGATAAAATCTTTCTCGGACCAGAAGAATCAATGCAAATTCAGCATAAACTTGGAGCGGATATTGTGATGATTTTTGACGAATGCACGCCTTATCCAGCGGACAAAATAACTGCTGATAAATCTATGCAATTGTCTTTACGATGGGCGTTGCGCTCAAAAAATGAGCAGCAAAAATTGGGCAATAAAAACGCACTATTTGCTATTGTTCAAGGTGGAATGCACCAAGATTTACGCACCCAATCGGCAGCGGCTTTGATTGATATTGGCTTTGATGGATATGGGATTGGAGGCCTTAGCGTAGGCGAAACTAAGGCGGAAATGATTGAGGTTTTGGACTATTTACCTGCGCTACTGCCGGAGGATAAACCGCGATATTTAATGGGCGTTGGCACTCCGAGCGATTTGGTTGAAGCAGTTGAGCGCGGGGTTGATATGTTTGATTGTGTGCTGCCAACTCGCAATGCGCGCAACGGTTATTTATTCACTTCAACCGGTGCGGTGAAAATTCGCAATGCCGAATATCGGTTTGATATTAAGCCTGTTGATGCAAATTGCGATTGCTATACTTGCAAAAATTACAGCCGCTCATATTTGCACCATTTGCAGCGTAAAAACGAGATTTTGGGGGCGCGATTAAACACCATTCACAACTTATATTATTATCAAAATTTGATGCAAAATATGCGCACCGCTATTGAAAATGACGAGTTTTCGGCATTCAAAAAAAGATTTTATCAATTGCAGAAAAATTAAATGAAGCGCCTGTTATTTTTTGTTGATGAGGGAGGTTTTGACGATTTTAGAGAGCTTTTTCAGCAGTTGGGATTTGCGGTAGATTTTGAAGATTCCCAAAGAAAAGCGGTCAAACTTGCCAAGCAAAATCAATACGATGCTTTGGTGGCTGAGTTTAGTTACAATCCAGAATTTCGCGACCGAGTCAGCAATATTGAGTCTTTGTTGGCAACTTTGCAAAAGCATTCGCCAACGGCAAAAATTGTTATTTTGTATGATAGCATCAATCAGCCGCAGCTCGAACAATTAAAGGCGAGGTATAAAACCGATAGCACTTTGGCGCTTCCAGTTACTAAAAAGCAATTGCAAAACTGCCTTGTTTAAGATTTTTTAGCAGCTTTTTTGGCGAGTTTTTTGAAGTAAATATCCAACACTTTTTTTGCCATTGGCGCTGCTATTAGGCTGCCGCTGCCAGCATTTTCTACAATAACGGCAATTGCAATTTTAGGATTTTTGATTGGAGCAAATCCAGTGAACAAAGCATGGTCGCGTAGCCGTTCGTCCAGATTTGCGGCAATGTATTGCTCTTCTGCGTCCAAACCAAACACTTGGGCGGTGCCAGTTTTGGCTGCCAATGTGTATTTCAACTTTCTGTTTAGCTTTCTGGCAGTTCCTTTTGGCGAATAAACTGTTGCTTTCATCCCTTTAATTACATGCTCCCAATTGTGAATATCTTTAATCGGTATTTGTCGGATAGAGTTTTTAACCACTTCTTTTGCCCTGCCATCAGGTGTTTGTATGCTTTTTAATATCTTCGGTAAAAAAAACTTGCCTTTGTTGGCGAGTGCCGCTGTCGAGACGGCAAGTTGCAACGGGCTGACAGTCATAAATCCTTGCCCAATACCGGTAATAATAGTTTCGCCCCGATACCAAGGCTCGTTTTTGTTGATTTTTTTCCAAGCTTTTGAAGGCAAAATTCCGCCTCTTTCACCGGGAATATCAACCATGGTTTTTTTGCCGAAGCCAAAATGCGACAATCCATCGCGTAACGCATCAATCCCCATTTTGTTGGCTAAATCGTAAAAATAGACATCGCAAGATTCGGCAATTGCACTTTTGACATCAACCACACCATGGCCACTGCGTTTCCAGTCGTTAAATTTGCGTTTGACATTGTGTAGTTTAAAAAATCCTGGGCAGTAGGTTTGGGTGCGAGGTTTGACAAATCCTTGTTCAAGTCCTGCCAGAGCTACCATCGGTTTAATCGTTGAGCCGGGTGGATAAAGCCCTTGAATTGCGCGGTTGAGTTGTGGAATGTCTTTTGAGGTTTGCAGGGCTTTGTAGTCCTTGTGTGAAATGCCGTTGACAAATAAATTCGGGTCGTAAATCGGCGTGCTTGCCATCACCAAAATTCCGCCATTTGAAGCATCAATTGCAACAATTGAACCGCGCTTACCTTTTAGCAGCGACTCGGCTTTTTTTTGCATATCTAAATCGATACTCAAATATAAGTCCGCGCCTTTTTGGGCTTTTTGGATGATTTTAGTATTGACAATCCGCCCAGCTGCATTGCGCTCAATTTGTTTTTTTCCGCTTTTTCCGTGCAGCAAAATTTCATATTGTTTTTCTATGCCATTTTTACCAACAAAGGAAGTTCCAAGATAATTTTCTTTGTCGTAGAAAGATTTGTCTTTTTTGCTCATTCTTGAAACATAGCCGGTTATATGGACGCTGGATGATTTATTGGGATAAATCCGATGAAAATATGGCTCAATATCAATCCCGACAAAAGAGTTATTGAGCAATATTTTTGCCACTTCTTTTTCGCTTAATTTGTGTTTTAAAGGGATGCTTTGGAATTTTTTATAACGACTTCTATATTTATTGAAAATGGCAATATCCTTGTCGTTTATGAATTTGAGCCGTTTGAATTCCAATAAGGTTTTATCAATGTCTGTGGTTTTTTCGGGTGTGAGTGTTAGTTTGTAAGACAGCTGATTGCTTGCCATAATTTTGCCATTACGGTCAAAAATATTGCCTCTGGTTGGGGTGATTGGCAGCGTGCGCATTCGGTTGCCCAAAGATTCTTCGGCGTAATAATCGTAATTGCTGATTTGTAAATTAAAGAGCCTTAATATCAATATTGTTGCCAGCAGCAAAACAAAGATAATTGCCAGATTTATTCTGCCAGAGAATATTTTATTTTCCAAAGAATAGCTGCTAATTCTTACCATAAACCACCTTATTTTTGCCTTTTGAAAGCAATAATGCCACCATAGGCCAAAGCAGGGCGCTACTTAGTGGGGCGAAGAGGAAATAGTAGTTGAAGTAGAAACTTTGTGTGGATAGCATATGCACCAGTAGCATTATGAATAGGTAAATGCAAGATGCGCCAAATATGTAAATTTGCTGCGTAGTGGTGTTGGAAACGGCAAGCGATTGTTTGACTTTGAGAATGAAAAAAGTGCTTAAAATAAGGGCTAAGGCGTTTTGACCCAAAATATCCCCATGCAATATATCAACCAAAATACCCAATATTAGAGTGGTAAAAAACAGCCATTTGTTGCTAAAATAGGTCAGCCAGTAGGTAAAAAATAGCAACATCCAAAAAGGGGAAATGTTGGAAATAATATCTGGCAATGGAAGCGCGCCGATAATCAGCGCCAGCAATGTCAATTTGATGAGAAAAATATAAGGTTTTTGAGTGCGCATTTTATTTCGCCTTTTTATTGATTAATACAAATTCTAACTGTTGGATAATTTGGATTGGCTCCATTTCGATATACAAAAATGTTTCGTCCACACTGGTTTCTGTGTGAGTTACGCGGCCTACTGGATAGCCTGCTGGGAATTTTGAGCCAATTGCGCTGGTAACAAATACATCGCCAACTTTAACATCATTTTGTGCTTCAATAAAACGCACTACCAATTTTCCATGCTTTGAGGCTATGCCTTTGCTGATGCCGCGAGTGCCGGTGCGCTGGCTTTTAACGGGGATGTGCTGAGTTGGATCTGTTATTAGCAATATGGTTGAGTAAAATGGAGTTACCTGATTTACCTGTCCCAACACGCCCTCAGAGCCAAGCACCACTTGCCCAATTTTGATACCATCGCCATCGCCTTTGCTTACGGTAATTTGTTTTTTCAAACGCGACTGACGAATAGAGCCAACGCGCGCTAATATAAATACATCTTTGCTAAGTTTATAGCGTGATTCCATCAGTTTGGCGAGCTTTTGATTTTCCAATAATAGGGTGTTGTGGTTTTGCAAATCAACTTTCAAATTAAATAATTCGGCGCTCAACAGCTTGTTTTGATTTAGTAAAAATTGCTTGCTTTTACCTTGCTCGTTGACCCAAGTATAGAGTTGAGAAGGTAGATTTGATAGTAAATATATCGGCGATAGAATTATAGAGACTGAGCGTTTTATGCTGTCCATATAAGAAAATTTATAATCTGCAAAAATTATAAAAATTGCAATTAAAACTGGTATAAAAAGTTTTAGCAGTTGCATAACTCAGACCTTTTTATACGCGGAAAATTGGATTATTCTGCTGACAAAAATCCTATATTGTGTTGGCTAATCATATCCAAAGCGATGCCACCACCACGCGCCACGCAAGTTAGAGGATCGTCTGCAATGCGCACAGGCAGGTTGGTTTCTTTGCTGATTAACTTATCCAGACCATCCAAAAGAGCGCCGCCGCCAGTTAATACCAAGCCATTTTCTGCAATATCAGAGCTTAATTCTGGCGGAGTTTGTTCGAGTGCAACTCTGATGGAGCTGACAATAGTTGCCATCGGCTCTTGCAAGGCGCTTCTGATTTCTGTATTAGTAACTTCAAAACTAACTGGAATTCCCTTTGCAACATCTCTGCCTCTAAATTCCATTTTTTTCACAACATTGGTTTCAAATGCTGAACCAACTTCTTGCTTGATTTTCTCAGAGGTTGATTCGCCGATAATAATGCCGTGTTCACGGCGTATAAATTTGATGATATAGTCGTCAAATACATCTCCGCCGATTCGCAGCGAGTCGGAATATACGATACCATTGAGCGACATAATTGCAATTTCTGTCGTGCCACCGCCAATATCAACGACCATTGTGCCAGATGCTTCTTTGATTGCCATACCAGCTCCAAGCGCTGCTGCCATTGGTTCTTCGATTAGATACACATCGCGAGCGCCAGCACCAACAGCACTTTCTTTGATTGCCCTTCGTTCTACTTGGGTAGCGCCACAAGGAACGCAAATAAGCACTCTTGGGCTTGGTGAAAACCAGCCGTTGTCCAACACTTTTTTGATAAAGTGTTGCAGCATTTTTTCGGTGATTTTAAAGTCTGCAATAACGCCATCTTTCATCGGGCGAATTGCCTCAATTGATCCCGGAGTTCGTCCTAACATATTTTTAGCATCTTGACCAACAGCGAGAATAGAAGACTCTGTTGAGCCTTTTTCGTTGTGAATAGCGACAACAGAAGGCTCGTTTAGTGCGATTTCGCCATCCATAAAAATAAGCGTATTAGCAGTTCCAAGGTCAATGGAAAGGCTTTGGGCTTTGAAAAAATTAAACATAAAAACTCCAGTTAAATTATATAAAATAAAAAACAGATAT
>VSKZ01000056.1 GCA_008364125.1 Candidatus Thioglobus sp.
CCCAGTTGGTTATAGAGTGCCAACAAAAACTGAATTAGAAACTGAGGGAGATTCTTGGACACCTCAAAATAGCACTGGTGCTTTTACTTCAGCTCTTCGTTTGCCACTTGTTGGCTTTATTAATGCAAGAAACATTGCTAATGCAAATTCTTTATATTGGACAACCACCAATTCTGCGGACGGCGGAAATGTTTCAGTTGAATATATATTTTTTGGCGGCACTTCTGTCTTAACTAATAGAAGCACTCAACCACAAACAAGAGGTTCGGTGCGCTGTATTCTAAATGCAGGTTCTAGCCCTGTGCCTGATTAAGTTATCACAATAACTATTACTGCCAGTCAATTCAAATATGATAGCGACTTAAAAATAAAAGTGTAAAATAAAAAAAATTAGCGATATAGTTATAAAATTGATTGACAAAATAGATAGCGAATGTTCTTTTATTGTGTTTTCGACTTTGCTATTTTCTTATTTAGTAATTAGATTGGTGCGAAAAAATGACAAGTAAACAAAAATTTATCAAACAAATTGGGGCAGATTTAAAAAAACCTATAGTTTTTGTGTATTTGCTTGGCTTGTTGGCTTTTATTCGTGGTTTTTACTTAGACCCTTATTTAGCAAGTGTGGCATTATTGGCTATGGCTTTTTTTATTTACAGAGTGTTTAGATTATTTAGTGCGACTGATTATGCAAATAAACACATTAAAAATGAACACATTAAAAAACTAACAACCAGTGTATTTTTTCTGCCATTGTCATTACTGGTATTTCCCTTTACTTACAAACGCTCAAAAAAGATATTAGAGGAAAATCATCAAATTAAAAAAGATGCAGAACATTTAGCTATTGCTAATATTTTATATTCACCAATTATTTTTGTTTTATTACTGCCTTTGTTTTTGCTTGTCAGTTGGTTTTTAAAAACACTTGACTTGAAAAAAGCAATAATCCACACAGAGGCATACCGTATTATTCATTAATGGTTTATTGCCTAAGTGCAATCTTTAAAAATACCTATAAAGCGCCCACTAATTCAAGGTCAATACCTTTTTGTAGTTGGTATAATAATTGTTTTTCCAATTTTTCCGAATTATGTTCGTCTTAAAAATTGTTACCGATTTTGGTGCAGCCCATTCTTTGCGAGATTATCCTGGTGATTGTGCGCGTTTGCATGGGCATAATTGGGGGGTTGAAGTGTCGGTTGCGGCAGAGGAGCTTGATGCAAGCGGGATTGCCATTGATTTTCGGGAAATAAAAAAACAAACCAAAGCGATTATCAGCAGGCTTGACCATCAGTATTTGAATGAAATTGCGCCTTTTGATGTGCTTAATCCAACTGCTGAAAATATCGCAAAATACATCTATCAATCTGTTGCAGAATTAATAAATAACCAAGCTGTTCGCGTTTCTGAGGTTGTAATTTGGGAAACGCCAAGAGCGTCTGTCGCCTATTCGGAGCCAAAATAATGAGAGAATCTAATTTACCTGACACACAAAATAAAGCAGACACACGGCAAATTGCCATTGATAAAGTGGGTATTAAAGATATTTTGCACCCGATTATTTACATTGACCGTGATGGTAATAAAAATCCGACTATTGGTAATTTCACTATGACGGTAACTCTGCCGCAGCATACGAAAGGCACGCATATGTCGCGTTTTATCGAGATTTTAAATGATGGTCCTTGCGAGTTTAATAGCGATAATTTTGGCGATATTATTGGTAAAGTGCAACAAAAATTAGGTGCTGACAGCGCTCATATCACTGTAAATTTTGCCTTTTTTCGCAACAAAAAAGCACCCGTTTCAGGCGCTCAATCGCTGTTGGATTATAAGGTAACTTTATACGGCGTTTTGAATAAAGGCGAGGTTGAAGTGATGATTAAAGTTGTAGTGCCGGTAACCAGCCTCTGCCCGTGTTCCAAGAGTATTTCCAAATATGGCGCTCACAATCAGCGCTCACACATCACCATAAAAGCCAAGGTTGGCAAGGGCAAAACCTTATTCGTGGAAGATTTAATTGACTTAGCAGAACAACAAGCATCGTGCGAATTGTATGCACTTTTGAAGCGTGAAGACGAAAAAGTAGTAACCGAAAGAGCCTACGACAATCCCGCTTTTGTGGAAGATTTGGTGCGTGATATTGCTGTTGGTTTGAATGCTAATGACAACATTGATTATTACCGTTTGGAGTCAGAAAATTTTGAATCAATCCACAATCATTCAGCTTATGCGTTCATTGAAAATTATAAAACCTGAGCAACTATGTTAAAAAAAATCCTGCAAACAATCAGCAATATTCGGATTACCAAGGCGGAATCCATCACTCCGCCGATAGCGTATATCAAGCGTCATCAGGTGCAAAAAACCGAGTCAGATTTTATTGTTGAGACGCGAAAAAACATTGCCAATATTCTCAAAGGAAATGACCAGCGTTTATTGGTTATTGTAGGGCCTTGTTCAATTCACGATACCAAAGCAGCGATTGAATATGCCGAGAAATTGGCAAAATTGCGTGATGAGTTGCAAGACGATTTACTGATTGTTATGCGTGTTTATTTTGAAAAACCACGCACAACTGTCGGCTGGAAAGGGCTGATTTACGACCCAGATTTGGACAATAGCAACAATATGGAAAAAGGCTTTGATTTGGCACGCAAACTGCTGCTGGATTTGGCAAAATTGCGCCTGCCTACTGCGACTGAATATTTGGATTTAATCACTCCGCAATACATTTCCGACTTGATTTCTTGGGGCGCTATCGGCGCTCGCACCACGGAAAGTCAGATTCACCGTGAGTTGGCATCAGGATTATCTTGCCCTGTTGGTTTTAAAAATGGCACAGATGGCGGCGTGCAAGTGGCAATTGATGCGGTTGTTTCTGCTGCTAAAACCCATATGTTTTGGTCAATCAACAAAAAAGGGATGATAAATCGCTACACAACAGCCGGCAATCCGAATTGTCATGTAATTTTGCGTGGCGGCAGAGGCGAGACTAATTTTGACGCTTCAAGCATTCAAAAAACCGCAGAAAAATTAGCAGCAGCAAAATTATCACCAAAACTAATGGTGGATTTTTCCCATGCAAATAGTGAGAAAAACTTCAAAAATCAAATCAAAGTAGGGGCAAATATTGCCGAGCAAATCAGCAATGGTAGTGAGCAAATTTTTGGAGTGATGATTGAGTCGCATTTGTATGCCGGAAAGCAGGGCGTTGGCGCGCTAAAATCGCTCAAATATGGGGTCAGTATTACCGATGCTTGCATTGACTGGGACGATACCGAAAAACTACTAAAACTATTGGCAAAATCTGTTCGCAGTAAAAACTCATAAGTAATTGATTTTTAACTGTTTTTTAAATCAAACAATTTAGTGCTTTTATTTGTTATTCACGCCTATTTGAGGTAAAATTTAGGCTACTTTAATCAAACCATCTCGCAATGCCTGACAACACTGATAACCCGCAAGATTTAGACAACACTCCCAACTCTAATTTCCCTGTAATTACCATCGAAGATGAGATGCGAGATTCCTATTTGGAATACGCAATGAGCGTCATTGTTGGGCGCGCTCTGCCAGATGTGCGAGATGGACTAAAACCGGTGCATCGCCGCGTTTTATATGCGATGGATGTGCTGGGCAACGATTACAACAAATCTTACAAAAAATCCGCCCGCATTGTCGGCGATGTGATTGGTAAATACCATCCACACGGCGACACTGCCGTATATGACACGATTGTGCGAATGGCACAGCCGTTTTCAATGCGCAGCATTTTGATTGACGGACAGGGCAACTTTGGCTCTGTGGACGGCGACCGAGCAGCAGCAATGCGTTATACAGAAATTCGTATGGCAAAATTATCGCACGAATTATTACGCGATTTAGACAAAAACACTGTTGATTTTATTGACAATTATGATGGCTCAGAATCCGAGCCGAGCGTGTTGCCGACCCGCGTTCCGACCTTATTAGTCAACGGCTCATCGGGCATAGCTGTCGGTATGGCAACCAACATTCCGCCGCATAATCTGGGCGAGACAATCAATGCTTGTTTGAAGGTAATTGACTTTGAAGATGTCTCATTAGACGAATTATTAGAAACGATGCCCGGCCCAGATTTTCCAACAGCAGGAATTATTAACGGCGCATCGGGCATCCGTCAAGCATACGAAACCGGCAAAGGCAAAATCTACCTGCGCTCGGTTTCGCACATTGAAGGCGAAGACAAACAAAGCATCATCGTTACTGAATTGCCATATCAAGTCAATAAAGCCAAGCTGATTACCAAAATTGCCGAGCTGGTCAAGGACAAAAAAGTGGACGGTATCACAGGTTTACGCGATGAATCCGACAAAGATGGAATGCGAATGGTAATTGAGCTGCGGCGCGGAGAAGTGCCAGAAGTGATGCTTAATAACCTGTATAAACTGACAGAAATGCAGACCGTTTTTGGCATTAATATGGTGGCAATTGACAAAGGAATGCCGAAGCTAATGAGCCTCAAAGGCGCACTGGAAGCCTTTATTGCCCATCGCCGCGATGTGGTTACTCGGCGCTCTATTTTTGAGCTCAACAAGGCCAGAAATCGTGCGCATATTTTGGAAGGCTTGGCAGTTGCACTGAGCAATATTGATGAGATTATTAAGTTGATTAAATCAGCGAAAAACCCGATTGAGGCAAGAGAAAAACTGATGGCAAAGACTTGGCAGGGCGGCGTTATTCAAGATTTGATTGGCGATCGAGATATGCAATTATTCAAGCCAGAAGAGTTGCCGAGCGAATTTGGTTTGCAAAAAAAAGGCGAATATCAGCTATCAAACAAGCAAGCACAAGCCATACTTGACCTCAAATTGCACCGTTTAACTGGGCTGGAAAAAGACAAAATCTTTGACGAATTTAACGAATTATTAGAGCAAATAAAATATTTATTGGACATCCTGCAAACCCCTGAAAAACTGATGCAAGTGATTCGTGATGAACTAATTGAGGTGCGTGATAATTTTGCTGATGAGAGGAAAACCAAAATTTTGACAGACAAAATTGACCTTACTTTGGAAGACCTAATTGCCCAAGAAGAACGCGTGGTTACGCTATCGCACGGCGGTTATGTGAAGGCGCAATCGCTCGGCGATTATCAAGCACAGCGCCGTGGCGGTAAGGGCAAAGCGGCAACGAAAATGAAAGACGAAGACTTCGTTGATCAACTATTTGTCGCCAATTCTCACGATACAGTTTTGTGTTTTTCCTCAACTGGCAAGGTGCATTGGCTCAAAGTTTATGAGTTGCCGATGGCATCGCGCATCTCTCGTGGCAAGCCAATCATCAATTTATTACCATTAGAAAAAGACGAAACAATCAACGCCATTTTGCCGGTATCTGAATTTACCGCCGAGCAATTTGTATTTATGGTTACCAGCAGCGGCACTTGCAAAAAAACCTCACTAACCAACTTCGCGCGCCCTCGGCGTGGCGGCATTATTGCCATTGAGTTGCGCGGCGCAGACAAATTAGTCGGCGTGGAAATCACCTCTGGCGACAACGATATTATGCTATTTTCAGCCAATGGCAAATCCATCAGATTTAAAGAATCCGATGTTCGTGCCGTTGGTAGAACGGCAATCGGCGTGCGTGGCATCAGATTAAAAGACGATGAAGTCGTTTCTGCAATTGTTGCTGACGCTCAAAGTCCAGTTTTAACTGCCACCGAAAAAGGCTACGGCAAACGCACCAATTTGGACGAATATCGCCAGCAAGCTCGCGGCGGTTCAGGTGTAATTTCCATCAAAACCTCAGAGCGCAACGGCAAAGTTGTCGGCGCAATCCAAGTAACCGATGAAGATGAAATGATGCTAATTTCCAACAAAGGCACACTTGTCCGCACCCGCGCTGTGGATGTTTCCATCATCGGCCGCAACACCCAAGGCGTAACCCTAATCAAAATTGCCAAAGGCGAAAAATTAGTTTCCGTAGCAAAAATCGCCGAAACCGAAGACGATGAAACAGACGGCGCAACTGATGCCACAGCTAACGCCGATACCCCAACAGATGAAAGCGCCACTACTGATGAAAATCCTACTCCTGAAAAATAATATAAATTAAAGTAGCCTGTCCCCCATTAACTTGCAACTTAGATAAATAAGGATAATTATGTCTAAAAAAATTCAAAAAGATGTAGATATTTAT
>VSKZ01000057.1 GCA_008364125.1 Candidatus Thioglobus sp.
ACGAAGGCTTTGAAAAACGCAAACCGCTATATATGCTCTACCACTATCTCAATCACCTCAACATTTTCGGCAATAGTTACCACAAAAGCGTTATGAATTGTGTCTATCAATTGTTGGGTTAGGGATGCCAATTGACAAAATTCTTTAATAATTGCAAGCCATCGTGCTGGGATTTTTCTGGGTGAAATTGCACGGCAAATAGATTGTTTTTTGCTACGGCACAGGTGAAATCAATGCCGTAATTGCTACTGGCAGAAATTATTTCATCATCAGTTGTTTTGACAAAATAACTATGCACACTATAAAAGCGCGAATTGTTGTCAATATTATGCCAAAGAGGGTGTTTTGCTACTTGATTGACACTGTTCCAGCCCATATGTGGGATTTTTAACTCACTTTTTGGAAAATGCACAACCTCTCCGGGAAGTAGAGAAAGACCAGCAACGCCGCCATTTTCTTGGCAATGGTCAAACAAAAGTTGTAGCCCCAGACAAATGCCCAGAAAGGGTTTTTCTTGGGCCGATTGTTTAATTACTTCAAGCAAGTTGTGGTTATTAAGCGCCTGCATACAAGCGCCGATTGCCCCTTGACCGGGGAAAACAACACGATCTGCATTGGCAATTAAATCGACATCATTGCTCAGGAAAATATGCTCATTCGGAGCGACATATTCCAACGCTTTTTGCACGCTACGCACATTGCCCATGCCATAATCAACAATCGCAATCTCTTGCATAAAATTTTAAAGCGAGCCTTTGGTGGAAGGAATAACACCCACTTGACGCTCATCGAGAGTTACAGCCATCCGCAGCGCCCTGCCGAAAGCCTTGAAAATTGTCTCTGCCTGATGGTGAGAATTAGTGCCTTTTAGGTTGTCAATATGCAGCGTGATTAAGGCGTGATTGACAAATCCTTGGAAAAATTCTGCGATTAAATCTACATCAAATGTGCCAATCATTGCCCGAGTAAAACTTACATTCATCTCCAAACCGGGGCGACCTGATAGATCTAAAACCACGCGTGATAAGGCTTCGTCAAGCGGCACAAAAGCGTGTCCGTAGCGGGTAAATCCGGCTTTATTGCCAGCTGCTTTGGCAAACGCCTGTCCCAGTGTGATGCCAATATCTTCAACGCTATGATGGTCGTCAATATGGGTGTCGCCATCGCATTTAACGCTCAAATCCATCAAGCCGTGGCGGGCAATTTGATCCAGCATATGGTCTAAAAACGGCACTCCGGTATTGATATTCGCCTGCCCTGTGCCATACAAATTTAGCTCAATAGTTATGTTGGTTTCGTTGGTTTTTCTGTTGATAGTTGTCATAATTTTATAAATATTGTTTGATTAAAATTTCAGCAATTTGCACGCTATTTAGCGCCGCGCCTTTGCGAATATTATCAGAAACCACCCACAGATTTAAGCCTTTATCGTGGGAAATATCTTCGCGAATACGGCTGACAAATGTTGCATCATTGTTGCTTGCTTCTACAAATGGCGTGGCATAACCACCGTCTTCACGCTTGTCCATTAGCGTAACGCCGCTGGCTTTTGCCAAAATATTGCTTGCTTCGGCAGCGGTTATTTTTTGCTTAGTTTCAATGTTAATCGCCTCAGAATGCCCGTAAATCACCGGCACGCGAACCGCTGTTGGATTCACTAAAATATTTTCATCTTCAAATATTTTTTGCGTTTCCCACACCATTTTCATTTCCTCACGAGTATAGCCGTTGTCTTGAAAAACATCTATATGTGGAATCACATTAAAAGCAATTTGCTTAGGATAAACCCCGACTTCAACATCTTTGCCGTTGAGTAAATTCACAGTTTGGTCAGTCAGTTCGGTAATCGCCTTTTTACCAGAACCAGAAACCGCCTGATAAGTTGCCACATTAATACGCTCAATCCCCACTGCATCGTAAATCGGTTTGAGAGCAACCAACATTTGAATAGTTGAGCAATTTGGATTAGCGATAATATTGCGCTTGGTATAGCCAGCAATTGCGTGCGCATTTACCTCTGGAATCACCAGCGGAATATCCTCATCACGGCGAAAATGAGCAGTATTGTCAATCACCACGCAGCCAGCGTCAGCAGCAATTGGAGCATATTTTTCCGAGATGTTTCCACCTGCCGAAAACAGCCCAATTTGTGTTTTGGAAAAATCAAAAGTTGCCAAATCTTGCACTGTCCAACTTTTTCCCTGACAAAATACTTTCTTGCCAGCAGAATTAGCACTCGCCAATGGATAAAGATTATTAATCGGAAAATCACGCTGCCCTAAAATAGACAAAATAACCTCGCCCACAGCTCCCGTTGCCCCGACCACACAAACATCAAATTTTTTGCTCATGGTAAAAAATGTAGATTATAAAAATCAAACATTATACTTGATTGTCAATGTCAATAAATTGGTGCTTTAAGTTAAACTTTTCGCTCAAATGTTGGCATAAAGATTGCACTCCATAACGCTCAGTAGCGTGGTGTCCGGCGGATATGAAGGCGATATTATTTTCTTTGGCAATGGCTGGATTTTGCTCGGATACTTCACCAGTTATGAAGCAATCTGCGCCAATATCAATGGCGTGATTTATATAATTTTGTGCGCCACCTGAGCACCAAGCGATGGTTTTTATTGGCTTATTTTGTGCGCCAAAAACCAGCGGTTTGCGATTTAGTGCCTGCTCAATATTTACGGATAATTCTGCCAAAGATAAGTCTAATTCACCCTGCCACACCAAAGTATCGCCAATCGGCTTGGGGTTTTTGATATTAAAAAGCTGTGCTAATTTAGCGTTATTTCCGACCTGTGGATGAGCATCAAGCGGCAAATGATAGGCAAATAAATTGATATTATTTTCCAGCAAAGCCTTGATGCGATTTTTTTTAATTCCAGTAATGCGCTGGTCTTCGCCCTTCCAAAAAAATCCGTGATGCACAAATAAAGCATCGGCTTTTTCATCAATTGCCGCATCAATTAAATCTTGATTTGCGCTCACTCCAGAAATGATTTTTGCAATCTCATCCTTGCCCTCAACTTGCAAACCATTCGGACAATAATCGGCAAAATTATCCACTTTTAAATACTGCTGACAATAATCTGCCAATGTTTTTTGCTTAACCATAAAACCCCTCCACGATGCTGATAAACTGCCTATTTTGCTCACTATTTCCAATGGTAACTCGCAGGCAATTAGTGAGTTTTGGCGCTGCTGATAGGTTTTTAATCAACACCTTATTTTGACGCAAATACGCAAATAATTCATCGGCTTTTGGTGCTTTGAATAAAATAAAATTAGCTTGCGATGGATAAACCATCAAGCCATCAATGGCGGCAAGAGCCTTTGATAATTCGCCCCGCTGCCTGATAATAATTTTTGCATTCGTAGCAATAGTGCTGTTTTCTTGCAGCAGAAAATTTGCTGCCGCCTGCGTCAACCCGCCGATATTATACGGCAGTCGCAACTTGTCCAATTGTTTAATAGTGCCTTTCTCTGCGATCAGCAGCCCAAGTCGTAAGCCCGCCAAGCCGATTTTTGACACGGTTCTAAGCAGCAATAAATTGGGGTATTTTTGTATATCCGCTAAAAAACTATCGTCCGCATACGCATAATAAGCTTCGTCCAATACCACCAGTGCCGCGCTTGAAGTTATGATTTTTTCGATGGCGCTTCTGTCAAAAGCGTTGCCAGTCGGGTTGTTTGGGTAAGCGATAAAAATCAATTTTGGCTTGTGGGTTTTTATTGCTGCCAGCATCAAAGGCAAATCCAGCTCAAAATCAGCATTCAAATCTACGCTTTGATAATTCAAATGGGTGAATTTTGCAATCATTTTATACATCACAAAACTCGGTTCAAGGCTCAAAACCGTGTCCCCTGACGCACAAGCCAAGCACAATAATTGTATCAATTCATCAGAACCGTTGCCAAGCAGCATATCTAATTCTGCTGGAATTTGCATCAGCTTACGCAAATTTTGTTGCAACTCGCTGGCATCTGGACTCGGATAGCGGCGCAAATCGGCACTGGATAAATGTGCTAAATATTTGTCCTCCAAGCCATCTGTCAAAGAAAATGGCGATTCCATAGCATCTAATTTCAACAAATTTTCTGCTGGCTGAATATGGTAGGCATCAAGCGCTTGAATATCTGCTCGCAGCCAATTATTGATGAAACTCATAGCAAGTTCCTATTAGGGTTTTTTTGCATTTTACCAATACTCTTGGCGCTGAGTAAAGTTTGATAGGTGTAATCTAATGCTTTTTGACAGGCATTTTCCACCAGCAAACCTTGTGCAATTAAGGCGACAATCGCACTGGACAAGGTGCATCCAGAGCCGTGATAATTGCCTGATAATTTTTTGTAAGTATAACTTTTGTGCAAATTGCCGTGTTTATATAATCGGTGTTCAATCTCAATATCTTGCGCATCTGTGGTCGTTACTAACACCCATTTTACCGCCAAAGATGCAACTTTTTGCTGCTCACTTTTGGCGTCTGAAAGCACGGATAATTCTGCCAAATTAGGAGTCAAAATATCAACCAATGGTAGCAAATATTGCCGCAAAGCAGGTAGTGCCGAAGCTGGCAATAAAGTATTTTTGCTACTGGATTTGACAATCGGATCTAACACAATTGTAAGTGTCATATTTTGCAAAAACTGGGCAATCGCCTTGATTTGTGCCGCAGAAGAAAGCAGCCCAATTTTCACAAATTTAATCTCAATATCAGCCCGAAGATGGCATAGCTGTTGGCTAATAAATTCGGAATCTACTGGCTGAATTTTTGCAACCGACTCAGTATTTTGCACCGTCAGAGTGGTTATTACCGGCAAGGCGCTGATGCCAAAATGGCTGATGGTTTCAATATCGGCGCTGATACCAGCTCCGGCGCAAGGGTCAAGCCCCGATAAAACCAGAATTGCTTTGTCCACGCAGATTATTTACGCTCTTTTTCGATTAGATGATTTATGACTTTAAATATTCTAACATTACTGCCAGCATGCTTGCTATCAACCAAATATTTACCTGCCACAATAAATGATGGCACGCCTTTGATTTGATATTTTGCGCTATTTAGTTTTGCTTTATTAAGCTTGATGCTTAATGAAAATGATTTGATAGCTTTTTCAACTTTTGCTTTGTCAACACCTCTATCAACCATCCAAGTAACAAAATCTTCACTGCCGTAAAACGCCTCTTTTTCTATGTGGATGGCGTCAAATAAAACGCCATGCAGTCTGTCAACCTCGCCCAATTGTTCCAATAAATAATAGTATATTGCGCCAGACACCCATTTTTGCGAAAAAACTGCTGGCTGACGAATAAATTGTGCATTTTCTGGCTTGGTTTTTAGCCAATTTTCAACCAATGGTTCAAGGTCAAAACAGTGTGGGCAATAATACCAAAACAGCTCTCGCACCTCAACTTTGTCCCCAGTTTCGGTTTTAACAGGTTTGTCAAGCTTGATATAATCAACACCGGAAGTGTAATCGGTGTTTGCAGTTGCAATAGTGGAAAATGTCAAAATCAAAGTTAGCAGTATTTTATTCATAATTAGTCCTTGTTTAAAATCTCAATATTATACGATTGCAAAGCTTCCATAGTTGCATTTAATTGCGTATAAGTTTTTTTCTTCAATGGATGCACGCCCTGTGGGCTGAGTTGCGTAAGCGGCGCCAGCACAAAATTGTATTTTAAAATATCATCTCTGGGCAAATTATTTTTCTTATCAATCACCTCATCATACAAAACCAAATCTAAATCTATACCTCTGGAAGAAAATTTTGGCTGTAATCTATCTCGTCCTTGCTGGTCTTCAAGCGTATGCAGAACGCTGATGACATCGGCAATTATCAAATCAGTTGTGGCATTAACGCCGACATTATAAAAGTTTTTGCCATCAAAACCTGCTGCCACGCTTTCAAAAATATCCGAGCATTCAATATCAAAAAAATTCATCCGCAGCCCCTCTATTGCCTGCCTAATATTATGCTTGCGATTTTGGTTTGAACCGATGTTGATGTGAATATTAGCCACGACTACGCTCAATAATAACGCCAACACCAGTAGCCCCTGTTAGCGCCTCGCCTTTGTTGAGGGTCAATTTGACTTTTTCCACGCCAAACTCACTTATAATAATTTGG
>VSKZ01000058.1 GCA_008364125.1 Candidatus Thioglobus sp.
AGCTGGTTATTTCGCGACTATTTAGATAAACAACTTCAACAATCGTGGCAACAATTTTGTAATTTGCTGCCATCAATATTGCCAAAATTAGTAAAAAAATTATGCCAATTTTTTTCCATATTTTCATCGTTAAACCTCGTTTTATTTTTAATTATATCACGCTCTTAATCGCATTAGTAACAGTCAAAAGCTCGTCGTCTGTTATCGTGAACGGCGGCATAGTATAAAGCAATTTTCCATACGGCCGCAACCAAACGCCATTTTCCAGCAGCTGATTTTGCACCATTTGCACATCAATTTCAGCCACCATTTCCACCACCCCGATTGCACCTAAAATGCGCACATCGGCAACTTTTTTGTGTTTTTTGAGTGGGGATAAATGTTGGTAAAAATGCTTTTCTATGCGGGCGATATTATCTTGCCATGGTGAGTTTAGCAACAGTTTAATGCTGGCATTTGCCACGGCGCAGGCAAGTGGATTTGCCATAAAAGTTGGGCCGTGCAAAAGCGTTCCTACTGTGCTGGCGATTTTGTCTGTTGTGAGAGTGGCAGCAAGGCTCATATAACCGCCTGTGAGCGCCTTGCCCAGACACAAAATATCCGGCTCAAGTTGGGCATATTCCAAGGCAAACAGCTCGCCTGTCCTGCCAAATCCGGTCGCAATTTCATCAACAATAAATAGCACTTGATACTGCTGGCAAAGCTCTTTTGCGCGGCTTAAATATTGCGGATTGTAAAAACGCATTCCGCCAGCACCTTGCACTATTGGCTCTAAAATCATCGCTGCAATTGAGGTAGAATTTTGCTTAAAAGTTTGCTCTAAATCATCAAGCGCTTCGTCTATTGCCACCACTGCTGGATTTTTGACAAAATATTGCTCTGTCACAATGCCCTTGAACAAATGGTGCATACCGTTTTCTGGGTCGCAAACACTCATTGCCGCAAAAGTATCGCCATGATAACCGCCGCGAATAGTAACGAATTTTTGCTTGGCAGACAGCTGTTTATGTTGCCAATATTGCAACGCCATTTTCATCGCAATCTCAATAGATACCGAGCCAGAATCGCTAAAAAACACTTTGGTTAGATTTTCAGGAGTGATTTCAATCAGCGTTTTGCTGAGTTCAATGGCGCTATTATGAGTCAAACCACCAAACATAATATGTGCCATTTTTTCCAACTGCTGGATGATTGCTCGATTTAAAACCGGATGATTGTAGCCATGAATTGCACTCCACCAAGAGCTCATCCCATCAATTATCTGCTTGCCGTTTGCCAAAGTTAGATAAACGCCTTTTGCTGAATCGACTAAATGGGTAGGAATTTGATTGGGAATTTTGGCGTATGGATGCCAAATATGCTGTTGGTCAAAGGCTTCCATAACTTATAAATAATCTTTAAGTTGCGCCATTGAATCAATCACCAAATCTGGGTTAGTAGTGGCAATATCATTGCCGTGATTGTAGCCATACGACATACAAATAATCGCAAATCCTGCTGCTCGTGATGCCTTGACATCGCTGATTGAATCGCCCACCATCAGTGCATCTTTTGCCTCAACAGCAAAAAATTCTGCCGCATGCAATAGTGGCAGAGGGTCTGGCTTTTTCTTGGGTAAAGTGTCGCCAGAAATAACGATAGAAAACGCATCAAAAATGCCCAATTTTTTTAAAATCGGCAGGGTAAATTGCTCGGCTTTATTAGTAACGCATCCCAGCTTATAGCCGCAAGATTGCAGATAATTCAAGCCCTCTTTTACGCCCGGATATAGCGCCGAGCGCGTGCAGGTATTGGCGGCATATAATTGCAAAAAAAGCGGGTATGCTTTGTCATAATCTTGCTGATTGACAACGCCTTCTAACTCGCCTGTGAGTGCGCGTTCTACTAATTTTGGCACGCCATTTCCGACCCAATGACGCACCTTCTCTTCGCCCCATTTTTGCCTGCCCATTGCCACCATCAACTCATCAACACAATACGCCAAATCAGCGGCACTATCAACCAAAGTGCCGTCAACATCAATCATAATTAGTTTTGGATTAAATTTTTTCATACTTCAATTATTTTTAAAAGCTTAATTTTAGGTAGAATATACATTTTTACAATCTGAGATATTTTAATGCAAAAACAGACAGTAATCGGTTTTATTGGTGCAGGAAATATGGCTTTTGCGCTAATTTCTGGGCTGCTCGCTGGCAAATTTTTGGCGCAAAATATCAAAATAAGCGACCTTGATAAGCCACTATTGAAGCAACGAAAAGCAGAATTTGGTGTTGAAACTTTCAGCAATAATGCCAAATTAGTGCGCCAATGTGATGTGGTTATATTGGCTGTCAAACCGCAAATTTTGCCAACTATTTGTCAAGAATTACGCGAGCATATAACGCACAAACCTCTAATCATTTCTATTGCCGCCGGCATTAAATCAAGCAGCATTGCTGGCTGGCTGGCTGGCGATTTATCCATTGTCCGCGCTATGCCAAACACCCCTGCATTGCTGGGTATGGGGGCAACTGGGATGATTGCCAATGCTGCTTGCACTGCCAAACAAAAAAAGTTAACCGAGCAAATTATCGGCTCTGTTGGGCTGTGTTTTTGGGTGGAAAATGAAGAGATGATGGACGCAGTTACCGCACTTTCTGGCAGCGGCCCAGCGTATTTATTTTTACTAATTGAATCGATGGCAAATACTGCTGTTGCTCTTGGACTTGACGAGGAAATTGCCAGAAAACTCAGCGTTCAAACCGCACTCGGCGCCAGTATGATGGCAAGCAAAAGTGACGATTCTGCGGCGCAATTACGGGCTAAAGTAACCTCAAAAAATGGCACAACGCAAGCTGCCATCGAGTCTTTTCAAGAGCAAGATTTTGAGTTAATTGTCTCCCGCGCAATGCGTGCTGCCGCTGATAGGGCAAGGGAAATAGGCGCAGAATTTGACAGCAATGAGTGATAATCTAAGATTTGAAATCCAAGCGTCAAAAAGCTATTTTATCTTGGTTTTTATCGTCTATTTAGCAACACTATTTTCAGCTTGGTATTATTTTTATAATATCTGGATAAGCCTTGCTATCAGTGTTATTTTGTCGATGTGGTTGGCTTATTTTTTGCCAAGATTTTTGCAGCTCAAACATCCAAATTCTATTGTAGAAATTGCACTCAACGAAGGCAGTTTTAGCATCAAAAAAAACGACCAATCAGCTCGGCAATATTTTGATTTTCATCTTCAATATCAGTCCAATTTTTTGGTTATAATCCGTGCTGATAAAAACTTTGTGGTTATTTTCAAAGATGCAATTGCTGGCGGCTCGCTTTCGCAAATCAACAGGTATTTTAATGCTCACAGCTGAAGATACGCTCAAACTAAATGTATTAATTTCAACCTGCGTTGCCATTCGCATAGATGTGTATAAATTAGCAGTAATCGGCTTAACAGCTGGCAAAAAGGAGCAAACCATCAGCCTAAATCCGCAGCACGATAGCGACAAATATATTCAGGCGGTGCAAAAATTATTAGTCTCAAAAACATTGGGAAGTATGGGCGGCTACCCGTCTTACCTAAAACGCTGGTCGAGAATGGGGCAAGTCAATGTTGGGAATTTGAAGTCGCTATTGAAAATAGGCAATATCGAAGCGGTTGTCGCTGTGGCAAACTCTCAAAGCTTGGATGATAAGGTGCTGGATTTGGTTTGGTGGTGCGCCACTAACACTGACCAGCAAGCGGAAATTGGGCGTTTTTTGCTCACCAGAGATTTTGTTATCAGCCACCCTATTGGCAAACAAATTGCCGATTATTTGCTAGAATTTTTGCCATTTACAGACGATACAAACAAGTTGATTAACACCGTCAATTTACTACTACAAGGCGATTTAATTTCGCAACAAGCAAAGGATAAATTGTGGCAACAAGGGCAAAGACAAACTGCTTTTTTGGTAGGATTTATCGAAAGGGATATTGGCAATTTGCTTAATAATGACGGCACAATTGCGATAAATAATACTGCCAAAGAGTTGGAATGCGTAAATAGTGAGCAGATGCAAATATTGCTAAAAACCATTGCCATCATCTTGAAAAAAATCAACCAGCAATATGTTTTATATCGCACTTTAGAGGTGCTGGGCAGCTATCTTTCGCATCCGATGATTCAGCCTTTTGCCGATATTAAGCAGTGTCAGGCACAGGCACAGGCCGTGTCTCAGCAGTTGGGATTACAAGAAAATGCAAAGGTCAAAGCCCGATTATTGCTTGCCGGCGTTAGCGAACAATTAGTGGTTGGCACAATATCTGCCCATAATTTGGTAGGTTCTGCCATTCGAAAAAAACTCAAAAATGTGCTAAGTCCGATTCAAAATGCCTTGCAACTATTGATAGGCAACTGAAAGCGGCAGCGTTTTAAATAAATCAAATCTTACATAGGCGATGAGGCACTGGCATAGAGTTTTTTTGCCATTCTGCCGGCGAGGAATGATTGTCTGCCAGCGATGACTGCATATTTCATAGCGCTTGCCATCAGAATTGGATTTTTAGCGTTGGCAATTGCAGAGTTCATCAAAACGCCATCACAGCCCAATTCCATCGCCTTGGCAGCATCGCTGGCGCAACCGATTCCAGCGTCAATTAGAATTGGCACAGAGGCATTTTGCTTGATTAGTTTTATGTTAGTAGGGTTGGCAATCCCTTGCCCAGAGCCGATTAGCGAGGCCAAGGGCATTACCGCACAGCAGCCGATTTGCTCTAATTCTTTGGCAACGATTGGGTCGTCATTGGTATAAACCATCACTTCAAAGCCTTCTGCTACTAAGGTTTTGGCGGCTGCCAGAGTTTCAACAATGTTTGGATAAAGGGTTTTTTTATCGCCCAATACTTCTAATTTGACTAAGTTATGTCCGCCCAAAAGTTCACGGGCTAATTGGCAAGTTCGCACAGCATCTTTGGCGTTGTAGCAGCCGGCGGTGTTGGGCAAAATGGTGTATTTTTCTGGCGAAATTGCGTCTAATAAATTGGGCTCTGAAACATCTTGACCGATATTTGTGCGGCGAATGGCAACGGTGATGATTTCAGCGCCAGCAGCCTCGGTTGCCAGCTTGGTTTGTTCGAGGTCTTGGTATTTGCCCGAGCCGACCAACAGCCGTGATTTGTATATTTTTCCTGCGATTTTTAGCGGATTGTCAGTCATTTTGTTCAGTGGTTGGAGCGTTTTTTCTATGGTAAAAAAAGCTACAATAATAATGGTGGAGAGTGAGGGATTCGAACCCTCGATAGGGGATAAACCCTATACGCCCTTAGCAGGGGCGCGCCTTCAACCAACTCGGCCAACTCTCCAAAAGAGGGAAATTATACTTTAAATAACAGGCTTTGAGAAGATTTTGATATGCAGTTTTGCCTCAAAAAAACCAACGGTAGATGCCCAATGAATTGACGCAAATAAAAGCAGCATTGAGCAAAACCAGCGATTTATCTTGGTTTTTTGCCCCTTGAATAACCCAGCTAATGGCAGAAAGCATAAAGAAAATGTAGCCAAATTTTGAGTATGAAAAATTGAGCGAAACTAACAGGCCGCCAGAGATTCCGGTTATTGCGCCGAGCCAGCCCCAGTTATTATTCACAGGTGGAAAAATCAGAGCTGATTTTAGCAGATTTACCCAGCATAATTGAGGCAGAGCAGTATTTATCTGCTGACAGGCTGATGGCTTTTGCGATTTTTTTGTCATCTAAATTATTGCCTTTGAGGATGAAATGCAAATGGATTTTGGTGAAAATTTTTGGGTGCTCTTCAGCACGCCAAGAGCTGATTTCTACTTGGCAATCTACTACTTCTTGGCGCATTTTTTTCAGCGTGGAAACCACATCAACCGTGGTGCAACCGCCCATTCCGAGCAGTAACATTTCCATCGGACGAATCCCCAAATTTTTGCCGCCAAGTGCCTCTGGACCGTCCATAACCACGCCGTGGCCACTGGCAGATTCGCCCATCATTGTCATCCCTTCAATCCATCTTACTGTATTCATTTAAACATCTCCTGCAAGGCGTATCCAGGGTCGCTGCTGCGCATAAATGCCTCGCCGACCAAGAAACTATAAATATTATTTTTATTCATAAATGCCACATCATCAGCGC
>VSKZ01000059.1 GCA_008364125.1 Candidatus Thioglobus sp.
CACCGCCTAAAAGCGATGGTTCGCGACTGTCAATTGAGTATGGATCGTGAGGGTTTGTATCAGGTTTTTGACGAGCAAAAAGACATTATGACCGGTATTATCAATGCTAATCCAAAGGGTTTTGGCTTTGTAATATTGGACGAAGGTGGCGATGATTTGCGCCTTTCTGCTTATCAAATGAAGCAAGCTTTTCACGGAGACAGAGTTAAAGCAAGAATAATTGATCAGCGTGGCGACTCTGAGATTGTTGAGGTTTTAGAAGGGCTGAAAACAGTGGTAGGGCGCTTGCACATTGGCGATAGCGAGTCTTGGATTGTAGTGGATGACAAGCGTATTTGCAACAATATCATCATCAATAATGTTGCCTCTGATAATAAAAATGAGCAAATTGTTGTTGTCAAAATAAGCACCAGACCAACGCTCAAAGACCTTGCCCAAGGCGAAATTACCAAAGTTCTGGGCGATTATATGGACGAAGGCATAGAAACCGAAGCGGCGCTTTATCGCAACGGCATTCCGGTAGATTTTTCCGCTGAGGCTTTAGCGCAAACAGCACAGCTTCCAAGTGTGGTAACGGATGCCGACAGGCAGGGTCGCGTTGATATTACCAAAATGAAATTAGTTACTATTGATGGCGAAGATTCACGCGATTTTGACGATGCGGTTTACGCCGAGGCAAATGATGGCGGCTGGAAGTTAGTGGTTGCTATTGCTGATGTTTCGCATTATGTAAAAGAGGATACAGCGCTTGACACAGACGCAATCGCGCGTGGCAATTCGGTGTATTTTCCGCGCCGAGTAATACCGATGTTGCCCGAGGAAATTTCCAATGGGCTATGTTCTATTAACCCAGATGTAGAAAGGCTTTGTATGACTTGTGAGATGAACATTGACGCAGATGGCAACTTGCTTGATTACAAATTTTACCCAGCAGTTATGTTTTCGCATGCGCGCCTGACTTACACTAAAGTCAGCAAAATTTTGGAAGATGGCGACAACGATCTTACAGCTGAATATGCGCCAGTGATGGACAATTTGAACGCCTTATATAATTTATACAAAACCCTAAAAATTGCCAGAGAACGCCGCGGAGTGATGGATTTTGACCGCATTGAGACACAAATTTTATTTGATGAAAATGGCAAAATTGATGACATTGTTGCCACAACTCGCAACGATGCGCACAAATTAATTGAAGAATGTATGCTGATGGCAAATCAAGCCACAGCTAAGTATTTGACTGAAAACCAAGAGGACTTTTTGTATCGCGTGCATCCGAAACCGACTGCTGAAAAGGTGGAAGCAACTCGCCAATTTTTGGCAGCTGTGGGGCTGAGTTTAGCCGGTGGCGAGCAGCCAGAAACCGTGCATTTTGCCAAAGTCCTCAAAGATGCCAAAGGCAGAGATGACGAAAATATCATCAAAACCGTGGTGCTACGGACGATGAAACAAGCGATTTACACCACAGTAAACGAAGGTCATTTTGGCTTGGCATTTTCCGATTACACCCATTTCACTTCGCCAATCCGCCGCTATCCAGATTTATTAGTGCATCGCGCCATCAAGCGAGTTATTGCCAAAAACAGTAGAAAACCAAGCAAAAGAATGGAAGAGATGGGAGTTGAATTATCAGTAACAGAGCGCCGCGCCGTTGATGCAACTCGCGATGTTGAGCAATGGTTAAAATGCGAATATATGCGCGATAAAGTTGGCGAAACCTTTAACGGTATAATTTCCGGAATCGCTCGTTTTGGCATTTTCATAGAACTCACCGATATTTACACTGAGGGTATGATTTCCATCCGTGACCTAAAAGACGATTTCTATTCATTCGACGAAATTCACTATAAATTAAAAGGCCAACGCACTGGTAAAACCTTTCAACTCGGCGATAAAATAAAAATCCAAGTCGCCTCAGTCAGCATAGATGACAGGCAAATGGTGTTTGTGCCTGTTGAAGATTAAAACTATATTCCTAAGTATTTTTTAATTTATTTCCAATCTTTTTACTTTCAGTTGCCTCAAATGCTTTTGTAGTGTTTTTATGGGGCTTTTGCTGTTGGAATATACGGGTTTTATGATTGGGTTTTGGGGTTCATAGGTTTTAGAGAAAATACACCTAATTTTCTGATTATCCGCCTTATAAAACCTTGCTATTTATTGGTTTTTATTGAATTTGCCAATTTTTGCGCATCTCCAATATAATTCATTGGAGTTAATGCGGATAAGGCTTTTTTGGCTGATTCTGGGATGTCTAAATCCTGCACAAATTCTGCTAATACTTGCGCATTTATGGCTTGCCCGCGGGTGAGATCTTTAAGCTTTTCGTATGGCGCTTCGATACCGTAGCGCCGCATTACCGTTTGAATTGGCTCGGCTAAAACTTCCCACGAGTCGTCCAAATCTTGCAATAATTTTTCCTCATTTGTTACCAGTTTGCCGATGCCTTTGGCGATTGAGGCGTAAGCTATCAGGCAATGGGAGCAGCTAACGCCGAGGTTGCGTAGCACGGTTGAATCGCTCAAATCTCGCTGCCAACGAGATATACTAAGTTTGTCTGCCAAATGTGTGTTTATAGCGTTGGCAATGCCCAAATTGCCCTCGCCGTTTTCAAAGTCAATCGGGTTGACTTTGTGCGGCATTGTGGACGAACCAACCTCGCCTTTGATAGTTTTTTGCTTGAAATATCCCCAAGAAATATAGCCCCAAACATCACGACAAAAATCAATCAAAATGCTGTTAAAGCGATTGATTGAATGAAAATATTCGGCAATATAATCGTGGTTTTCAATTTGCGTGGTGTATGGCGCATAATTTATGCCAAAATCTTCAATGAATGCTTGCGAAATAGCTTGCCAATCTAACTCTGGATAGGCGCATAAATGGGCGTTAAAATTGCCCACAGCGCCGTTAAATTTGCCCATCACTTGCACATTTTCCAAGCTCTTGATTTGGCGTTTTAAACGGTAGGCAAAGTTTGCCATTTCCTTGCCCACTGTGGTTGGCGAAGCTGTTTGTCCGTGGGTGCGTGAGAGCATCGGTATGCTGGCGTTGTCTTGCGCCAAATCGGTGATTAAAGACAGGGTATTTTGCATTTGTTCAAGCAGCACCGAGCGTCCGTCAATCAACATTAGTGCATGAGCTAAATTATTGATGTCTTCCGAGGTGCAGGCAAAATGAAAAAATTCGCTGGCAGCATTCAATTCTGCATTGTTTTTGACCTTGTCTTTCAAAAAATATTCCACTGCTTTTACATCGTGATTAGTGGTGCGCTCGATGTCTTTAACTGCTTGCGCATCTGCCAAGCAAAAATCGCTGGCAATGCTACTCAAAAATTCATTTGCGGATTTGCTAAACGCTGGCACTTCTTTAATTTCGTCAGTTGCCGCCAAGGTTTGCAACCATTTAACTTCAATTAGAAGGCGATATTTAATGAGTCCAAATTCGCTAAAAATCGGTCTCAAAGTAGCAGTTTTATCAAAATAGCGCCCATCAATAGGGGAAATTGCGGTTAAAGTATTAAGTTCCATAATGCTTTTAGTTAAATCAAATAAATGCTAAAATTATACGCTTTATATGATTTATTTTTTAAACAGATGAAAACAGTATATTTGACCCAAGCCGATGAGCGTTCTAAAAACAATTTGCCGCCACTACCTCTCGATGCGCAGCAGGCAAAATCTGTTGTTGAGCATTTAATTGCTGGCGATGAGCCAGATTTTTACCTGAATTTGCTAACTCACCGTATTCCACCAGGGGTGGACGAGGCGGCGTATGTAAAAGCAGGTTTTCTGGCGAGCATTGCAAAGGGCGAGCAGGATTGCGCCGCCATCAGCCAAAAACAGGCAACTTTTTTGCTCGGCACGATGATGGGTGGCTACAATATTGCCCCACTTATTGAGCTGTTAGATATTGATGTAACGGCGCAAACTGCCGCTGACGCATTGTCAAAAACTTTGCTAATTTACGAGGCTTATCAAACAATTTTTGACAAATCAGCGCACAATGTTTTTGCCAAAAAAATAGTTGATAGTTGGGCAAACGCGGATTGGTTTGCTGCCAAAAAGGCGCTTCCGAGTGCGATTAAACTCACAGTTTTTCGGGTTGATGGCGAGATTAATACCGATGATTTATCACCTGCCACACAGGCTTGGTCGCGCCCAGATATTCCGCTGCACGCACAATCTATGCTCGCCAAAAAAATACAAAATCCGCTTACAACTATTGAAAAACTTAAAGAAAAAGGCTTGCCGTTGGCGTTTGTTGGCGATGTGGTTGGCACTGGATCTTCACGCAAATCGGCAATTAATTCGGTTCTTTGGCACATGGGCAAGGATATTGATTATGTGCCAAATAAACGCAGCGGCGGGGTGATTTTAGGCGGCAGTATTGCCCCAATTTTCTTCAATACCGCGCAAGATTCTGGGGCGCTGCCGATTGAATGTGCTGTGGACAAAATGAGTATGGGCGACGAAATAACCTTGCACCCTTATAAGGGGAAAATTACCAATTCAAGCGGCAAAACGCTTGCCAGCTTTGAATTAGCGCCCACAACTTTGGCAGACGAGGTGCGAGCAGGCGGGAGGATTCCGCTGATTATCGGTCGGGGTTTGAGCGACAAAACTCGGCAAGATTTAAACCTGCCTGTGAGCACTGATTTTGCGCGTCCAAAAGATGTCGTCAATAGCAACGCTGGCTACACTTTGGCGCAAAAAATCGTGGGCAAAGCTTGCGGCGTGGAAGGCATTCGCCCCGACACTTATTGCGAGCCGCGGATGAGCACAGTCGGCTCGCAAGACACCACCGGAGCAATGACTCGTGATGAGCTAAAAGAGCTTGCCTGCTTGGGTTTTTCTGCTGATTTGGTGATGCAAAGTTTTTGCCACACTGCCGCTTATCCAAAACCGGTTGATTTAGAATTGCAACATTCTTTGCCTGATTTTATGCAATCCCGCGGTGGCGTTGCCCTAAAACCTGGTGATGGCATTATTCATTCGTGGCTCAATCGGATGCTGTTGCCGGATATGGTTGGCACTGGCGGCGATTCGCACACTCGTTTTCCAATCGGCATCAGCTTCCCTGCCGGTTCTGGTTTGGTGGCTTTTGCGGCTTCAATTGGGGTGTTGCCGCTGAATATGCCTGAATCTGTGTTGGTGCGTTTTAGTGGCACTATGCAAAAAGGCATTACTTTGAGAGATTTAGTTAATGCCATTCCCTATGTCGCTATTTCAAAGGGGCTGCTAACTGTTGATAAAAAAAATAAAACCAACATTTTCTCAGGAAGAATTTTGGAAATTGAAGGGTTGGAAGAACTTAAAATTGAGCAGGCGTTTGAGTTTGCCGATGCTTCTGCCGAGCGCTCTTCCAACGGTTGTGCAATAAAATTAGGCAAAGCGCCGGTGGCAGAATATTTGCAATCTAATATTGCGCTTTTATCGTCAATGGTTGCTGCCGGTTATGAGGACAAAAATACGATTATCAAGCGCATTCAAGCAATGCAAAAATGGTTGGATGATCCAGAGCTGCTGACGGCGGACAAAACGGCGCAATATGCTGCCACCATTGAGATTGATATGAATCAAATTAAAGAGCCGATTTTGGCTTGCCCGAACGACCCAGACGATGTCAAAACCCTGTCAGAGGTTGCCAACACCAAAATTGACGAGGTGTTTATTGGCTCTTGTATGATGAATATCGGCCATTTTCGGGCAGCGGCAGCGTTATTAAAAGACCAATCCAAGTTGCCAACTGAGCTGTGGATAGCGCCACCAACGCGTATGGACGAAGTGCAACTGAAAAAAGAAGGGATTTATAAAACTTTTGAAGCCATCACCAAACACACTGAAATTCCTGGCTGCTCGCTGTGTATGGGCAATCAGGCGCGAGTAAAAGACAATGCCACGGTGGTTTCCACCTCAACCAGAAACTTCCCTAATCGTTTGGGCGATGATGCAAATGTGTATTTATCCTCAGCCGAAGTCGCCGCCATCACTGCCAAACTCGGGCATATCCCCAAGGCAAAGTTTTAATAAAATTTTCAACAAATTTTAAGCCAAAATTAAAATGATTACCCAAAAATAATATCGGCACTAAAACC